>JAEWJO010000356.1 GCA_023386455.1 Pseudomonadota bacterium
GAGCAGCCCTCGGTGCCGCGCCCGGCGATGCCGACCCAGCGCGCGACGGCGCCCACGATCCCGTCGTCGCGCCAGACCGGCCCGGTTCCCGTCCTCGGTCCGCCCTCGGTGCAGCGCGCGACCGGCCCGGTGCCCGTCGTCGGTGGCGAGGCGACGGCGACGTCGCAGCTCCCCCGGATTCCCGCCGACGCGGCGCCTACCTCACAGCTCCCGAAGATCCCGCCCGACGCTGCCACGACCACACCGATTCCGCGCGTCGGTGCGACGGGCGCCATCCCGCGCATCCCGCCGCCGCCGGGCGCGACCGGCGCGATCCCGAGGATCTCGACGCCGCCGGCCGGCGTGCCGAGGATGCCGACCCCGCCGAGCGGCATTCCGAAGGTCGCGACCCCGACGCCGACCTCCGGCATCCCGCGGCCCGCTCCGTCGCAGGTGACGCGCCCCAATCCGATCGCACCGGGCTCGGCCGCACAGACCGGCCCCGTCGCCGTCGAGTCGATGTCCGGACCGTTCCCGCGCGAGAAGCCGCCTTCACCGGCCAGGCCTCCCGTGCCTCCCGCGCAACGCACGCAGGCGATCCCGAAGCCTCCCGGCGCCGCGCCCCAGAAGCCGCCGCCGGGCATGACCGATGCCGACGTCAACGCGCTTCACGCGAAGTACGTCCAGGCCAAGCAGATGGTCGGCGAGAAGGTCGACGCGGGCAGCCGCGAGAAGCTCCTGAAGACGATCAGTCAGACGGCGCCGAAGATCATGGAGCAGTACAAGGCCTCCGGCGTCGATTTCTCCGTCGTGGTGAAGGACAACCAGGTCATCATCAAGGCCAAGCCGAAGGCGTGACGCCCGCGGCTCGCGCGGTACAGTGCCGGGCATGCCGTTCTCGGCGCGTTTCCAGTGCATCGCCGGCTGCGCCGGATCGTATCCGCTCGATCAGGTGATCTACCGATGCCCGACGTGCGGCGACCTGCTCGAGGTCGTCCACGACATGGCCGCGCTGCGCACGAGGTCGGCGACCGAGTGGAAGTCGCTGTTCGCCGATCGCTGGCGCTCGGTCGACGAGCCCTACGGCTCGGGCGTATGGGGCAAGCACGAGTGGGTCGCGCCGCAGCTCGACACCACCAACATCGTGTCGTTCCTCGAGGGCGTCACGCAGCTGACGCGCGTCCCTCACTTCGCCCGCGAGCTCGGCCTCGGCGACGTCCGCGTCAAGCAGTGCGGCACGTCCCACTCCGGGTCGTTCAAGGACCTCGGCATGACCGTCCTCGTCTCGATGGTCAAGCAGATGATCGCGCGCGGCCAGCCGATCCGCGCGATCGCCTGCGCGTCGACCGGCGACACCTCCGCCGCGCTCGCGGCCTACGCCGCGGCCGCCGGCATTCGCGCCGTCGTCATCCTGCCACGCGGCAAGATCTCGACGGCGCAGCTCGTCCAGCCGCTCGCGATGGGCGCGCTCGTCCTCGCGATCGACACCGACTTCGACGGCTGCATGCGCCTCGTCCAGGAGCTCGCGTCGCGCGAGGGCGTCTACCTCGCGAACTCGATGAACTCGCTCCGCCTCGAGGGCCAGAAGACCGTCGCGATCGAGATCGCCCAGCAGCTCCACTGGACCGTGCCCGACTGGGTCGTCATCCCCGGCGGCAACCTCGGTAACGTGTCCGCCCTCGGTGCCGGCTTCGAGATGCTCCACGCGCTCGGCATGATCGATCGCCGCCCGCGCATCTGCGTCGCGCAGGCCGCGCACGCGTCGCCGCTCGCGACGAGCTACACGAACAACTGGGCCGACCTCGTCGCGGTCAAGGCGAAGTCGACGCTCGCCTCGGCGATCCAGATCGGCAACCCCGTCAGCTTCAAGAAGGCCGTCCGCGCGCTGAAGGCATTCGAGGGCGTCGCGCTCGCGGTCTCCGAGGCCGAGCTCGCCGACGCGTCCGCGCGCGCCGATCGCGGCGGCCTGTTCACGTGTCCGCACACCGGTGTCGCGCTCGCCGCGGTCGAGAAGCTCGCGGCGCGCGGAGAGATCACGAAGGATCACCGCGTCGTCGTGATCTCGACCGCGAGCGGCCTCAAGTTCGCCGACTTCAAGGTCGGCTATCACGAGGGCGCGCTCGCCGAGGTGCCGGCACCGAAGTTCCGCAACACGCCGGTCGAGCTGCCCGAGAGCTACGACGCCGTGCGCGACGCACTGCTGCACGGTCTCGACGCGTCGCCGCGCTGACCGCCGCAAGACGCTGCACGCCGTCGCGAAGCGACCGTGCGATCGAAGGTGACGTCACTCACGCGGTGTGACATCGCTGTCGTAGTTCGGGCGCGATCTTCGACGGGGATCGTCGTTCGAACGTCACCGCTCGCGGGTGTACAAACGGTCTCCATGCGGGCGAGTCGGGCAACTCTGGTTGGCGTGTTCTTGCTGTGTTTCGCGAACCTCCTGCTGGAGGTTCTGATCACACGCATCTTCTCCGCCACGATGTTCTATCACTTCACGTTCATGGCGGTCGGACTCGCCATGTTCGGCATCGCCGCGAGCGGTGTCTACGTGTTCCTGCGCAACGAGAAGCTGAACAGCGACGTGCAGCGGCACCTTCGCCGTCACGCGATCGGGTTCGCGATCGCGGCCTATGCGGCGCTGATCTTTGCGACACGCTTCCCGGTCTTCAGCGGCGGCAAGGTTCCTCCGTGGTCGGTCGGGATGCTGCTCCACCTGATCGCGCTGATCGTGCTCACGGCGGCGCCGTTCTTCTTCTCGGGCGTCGTCGTCGCGCTGGCCCTCAGCTGGTTCCGCGACGACGTCAACCGCGTGTACTTCTACGATCTCGCAGGTGCCGCGGCGGCGGCGCTGCTCGCAGGTATCGTGCTCGGCTGGTTGGGCGGACCGACGGCGATCCTGTTCGTCGCATCGATCGCGCTCGTCGCGGCCGCGCTCCTTCATCGCACGGGACCGGCTGGATGGGTGCCGGCGGGTCTCGGCCTCGCGTTCGTCGCCGTGAGCTTCTTCCATCCGATGATCCGGCTCGGCTCGGTGAAGTGGGAGACATCGAAGCTTAAGTACGAGAAGTGGAACGTATTCTCGCGCATCACCGTCGATTCACAGAGGACGATCTACATCGATGCCGGAGCCTCGACGGGCATCGTCAGCCTGAAGGACGAGCGTCCGGGCCTCGAGAAGGACTTCATCACCGCGATCGCGCTCGGCACCTGGGAGACACCGCCGGAGAACGTGTTGATCATCGGTCCCGGCGGCGGCCGCGACGTGCTGTTCGCGCTGAGCGGCGGCGCGAAGCACGTCACCGGCGTCGAGATCAATCCGATCATCGCCGAGCGGATCATGGGCAAGAAGTACGCGAAGGCGAACGGCGGCCTCTATCACGACCCGCGCGTCACCATCGTCGTCGACGAGGGCCGCAGCTTCGTCCGGAGAGCGGACGCGAAGTACGACATCATCCAGGCGTCGCTGGTCGATACGTGGGCGGCGACGGCAGCCGGCGCATTCGCGCTGACCGAGAACACGCTCTACACGATCGAGGCGTTCGAGGACTACTTCTCGCACCTCACCGATCGCGGCGTCGTGACGATGACGCGGTTCTTCGGCGGTGTCGATGGTCAGGGCGTCGCGGAGAGCCCGCGCCTGCTGATCCTCGCCGGCGGTGCGCTCGAGAAGCTCGGCGTCGCGCCGAAGGACGTGCGAAAGCACATCTTCTTCGCGGTCGCGTCCGGCGAGCCGCAGGGAACGCTGGTCGCGAAGCGCACGGAGCTCACGCCCGACGAGGTGCGGCGCCTCGAGGAGCGCGCCGCGCTCGCGAAGATGACGGTGCTCGTCTCGCCGAACACGAACGGCAGCTCGCAGCTCGAGCGCTATCTCGATCAGGGTGCATGGAGCGACGAGGTCACGAGCGCGCGCGACGAGCTGACGCCGCCGACCGATGACCGACCGTTCTTCTTCTTCTTCAAGAAGTTCGGCGACCTGTTCGAGCTGAAGGGCAAGCAGATCTACGACCCGGGCTTGTGGGTGCTCGTGTCGCTCGGGTCCGTGCTGGTGCTCGGCCTGGTCTTCATCCTGCTGCCGCTCGTCGTGCGCATGGTGCGGAAGGGCATGCCGCTCGGACGCGACGAACCACGGTCCGGTCAGCTGACGGCGCTCACATACTTCGCGGTCGTCGGCTTCGCGTTCATGGCCGTCGAGATCGCCCTGATGCAGCGGTTCACGCTGTTCGTCGGGCATCCCTCGTACTCGCTGCTCGTCGTCCTGTTCTCGGTGCTGCTGTCGACTGCTTTCGGCGCGAAGCTGACGGAGCGGTTCGAGCTGCCGAGGCTCGGTCGGGTCATGATGATCGCGGGTCTCGCGCTCGCGCTGATCGCGGCGGTGTACGGGATCGTTCTGGGCGACGTGCTGCGCGCGTGGATCGGCCTCGAGCGCCCGGTCCGGATCGTGATCACCGCGCTCCTGGTCGCGCCCTGTGGCCTCCTGATGGGCGCGATGATCCCGAGCGTCATCCGCGTACTGGGAGCCGGCCGCAGCGCGCTCGTGCCGTGGGGCTGGGGAATCAACGGTGCGACGAGCGTGATCGGCACCTCGATCGCGACCATCGTGGCGATCTACGGCGGGTTCACGATGACGTTCATGCTCGGCGCGGCGACGTATGCGATCGCCGGCCTGCTCGGCTGGCGCGTCTCCCATCACTACCGTTGACGTTTCGCGCAGTTGCGCGAAATCGCAGAACGCGTGGAACTTCCGGGCGCGTGGCGGGTGATACCGGGAGACCATGCATGCGGCCGCCGCCCGCCCCATCGTCGAGCCGATCGACGAGCTGACGCTCCGGCGGGCACAGCGTGGGGACGAGCGCGCGTGGCGCGATCTCGTCACGCGGTTCCAGCAGCCGGTGTACTCGCTGATCTGGAGACTGCTCGCCGGGCGGCCGCGGCACCGCGCCGAGGATCTCGCGCAGGAGACATTCGTGCGCGTGCTGAAGGCACTGCCGCGGTTCGATCCGGGCGGGCCGGCGAGCCTGTCGACGTGGATCCTGACGATCGCGACGCGCGTCGCGCTCAACGAGCTGCGCAAGCCGGTGACCGCGGAGCTCGAGGGCGAGCCGGTCGGGCGCGAGCGCGCGGATGGCGATGCGGAGCGGCGGCGGCTCGGCGCGGCGATCGGGGCCGGGATGGCGACGTTGCCGGATGGGCAGCGCGTGGTGCTCGTGCTGCGCGAGTACCACGGGCTCGAGTACCAGGAGATCGCCGACGCGCTCGAGCTCGACGTCGGCACCGTGAAGTCGCGGCTGTCGCGCGCGCGGGTGGCGCTGCGCGAGTACCTGACGCGCGAGCTCGGAGGTCGCAATGAGTGACGACGACGTGCTGAAGGACTACGACCTCGATGCGTGGGAGGCACCCGAGGCGCCCGACGATCTCGCCGACGGCGTGATCGGGCGGCTCGGTGGGACCGAGGTCAGCGCGGCGGTGCCGGTCGAGCCGGCGAGCCCGCGGCGGCGCGCGTGGATCATCGGCGGCGTCGCGGCGGCGGTGGTCGCGGCGACCCTCGGCACGTACGCGGTGATCTCGGCGACGCGGCGCGAAGGACCGACGAGCGGTTCGGTCCTCGCCGCCCGCGCGCAGCCGCTCGTGATCGATGGCGTGAAGGCGGAGCTCGATCGTGATGCGGACGTGCGGTGGACGAAGGACGGCGCGCACGTCCGCGTCGAGCAGCGTGCGGGCACGGCGGCGTGGCGCGTCGACGACAAGACGACGCTGGTGGTCGATGCCGGAGCCACGGTGGCTTCGGTCGAGGCGTCAGGCGCGAGCCTGCGCGTGGAGGTCCAGATGAACGCGATGGACGGAAAGATCATCGGTGGGAGCGCGGTGACCGCGATGGCGGTCGCGCTGGTGACGGTGGTCGTGTACGAGGGCCACGTGAAGGTGAGCGGCGCGGGGCAGCACACCGTGATCGTCGAGCCGGGCTCGACGTGGACGTCGGCACCGCCGGCGCCGGTCGTGCAGATCGAGCCGGTCGTCGGAGGCGGCGCGACCGAGGACGAGATCGAGATCTCGCGCGATCCGTTCGACGGACCGCAGCCGTCGTCGCCCGACGACGACCAGGCTGCACCGGTGAAGGCAGGCTCGGGCTCCGACGCCACGGTCGACCAGACCTGCGACGAGGTGTCGTGCGTGCTCGATAACTACGCGGGCGCGTGCTGCAGCAAGTATCAGCCGGACCGGAAGGACCGCGTGCCTGCGCCGGTCAAGGCGAGCACGTGCGACGAGGTGGCGTGCGTGCTGTCGTACTACGACCCGTGCTGCGCGGCATTCCTGAAGGATCCGCGCCCGCCCGCGCCGACGAGCGCCAGCAAGGGCCTCGATCGCCAGATGATCACCGACGCGATCGCGAAGGTGAAGCCGCAGATCCGTGCGTGCGGCGAGAAGTACCCGGCGAACGGCAAGGTGAAGCTGGCCGTGAAGGTCGATTCCGGTGGCAAGGTCACGAACGTCGAGGTGAAGGAGACGCCGAGCGCCGACCTCGGCACGTGCGTCGCGCAGGTGATCGCCGGCGCGCGATTTGCCGCGACCGACACCGGTGGCTCGTTCTCGTATCCGTTCGTGTTCGAGGCCGAGGTGCAGCCGTCGTGCGACGCGACGAAGCTCGCCGACGAGGGCATGGAGAAGCTCAACGAGGGCATGCACGCCGCCGCGCTCGCGAAGTTCGAGGCATCGCTCGCGTGCGAGAGCGATCCGAAGACGGTGAAGCTCGCGTACCTCTCGGCGTGCAACAGCCGCAATGCAGCGAAGGCGAAGCTCTACTTCCTGCGCATGACGGCGGTCGAGCGCGACCGGTTCAAGCAGATCTGCGTTCGCAACAACATCGATCTCGACGGCAGCGGCGGCGGCCCTGCCGATCCGTTCGCGTCGCCGAGGCCTGTCACCTGCGACGCCGCGGCGCTGACGGCGAAGGGCCGGACGCTCGCCGCTCAGGACGAGCACGCCGACGCACTCGAGAAGTTCGAGGAGGCGTTGCGCTGCAAGCCGAGCACGGAGGTCCTGCAGCTCGCGTTCACGGCGGCGTGCAACTCGTCGGACTACCTGAAGGCGAAGCAGTACTACCCGAAGCTGTCGGCCGACGCGCAGAAGAAGCTGGCGCTCGCGTGCGCGCGCAACAACGTGCCCTACGACGACAGCACGAAGTGCGACGCCGACGCGCTCAAGGACGCGGGGATGGAGAAGGTCAACATGGGTCAGCACGCCGCCGCGCTCGCACTGTTCGAGCAATCCCTCATGTGCAAGCCAGACTCGTACGTCACGCAGCTCGCGTTCATGGCGTCGTGCAACAGCCTGAATTCGCCGAAGGCAAGGAAGTACTACGTCCAGATGAAGCCCGCGCAGCAGCACCGGTTCCAGATCATGTGCGAGCGAAATAGGGTCGAGTACCTGCCCGACGGCGCGCAGGCCCGGCCCGTGAGCTGCGATGCCGACGCGCTCAAGGACGAGGGCATGGAGCACGTCACCATGGGCATGCATGCTGCGGCGCTCGCGAAGTTCGAGGCGTCTCTCGCGTGCAAGCAGGATCCTTACGTCACGCAGCTCGCGTTCATGTCGTCCTGCAACAGCGCCAACTCGTCGAAGGCGAAGGCCTACTACAAACAACTCAGCCCGGCCCAGAGGAGCAAGTTCAAGGTCATCTGCGAGCGCAACAAGGTCGACTTCGACGACGGCGCTCCGGTGCCTGCGTCGGGGAAGGGCGTGCTCGAGGTGATGTCCAAGCCGGCGGCGAAGATCATCGTCGACGGCGTCGACACCGGCCTGACGACGCCGATCACCGGCGGCAAGCTCCAGCTGACACCGGGCAAGCACAAGGTGACGTTCGTCGTCGACGGCAACCGCTACACGTACGCGGTCGACATCGTGGCGGGCGGCACGCTGAAGCTGTCCAAGGACCTCCAGTAACGCAGCGCACCGACGATCGTGCACGCTCTTGCACGATCGAAGTCGTGTCCGAAAACGTTCGCCCGGCCGGGCCGGCACCCGTGTTATGCAGCCCTCGATGAGGATGAGGGTCTTCGCACTCCTGGGAGCCTGCGCGCTCGTCGCATGCGGCGATGACGGCGGACCGAAAGACAACGGCGTCACGACCGAGCGTTGCGTGTACGAGCCCGTGCCGGCGACGGCGCGCGCGGGCGGCACGGTGACGGCGGGCGCGCTGCAGGCAGGTGCTGCCGAGCGCGTGCTCGAGATTCCGGTCGGCACCGCGCTCGGTGGCTACACGTCGCGCGCCGGGTTTCTCGGGAGCGCGGGCGTCGTCGACGCGCGCAAGGTGAAGATCAGCGGCTCGTTCAATCCGTCGATCGGCGTGACGACCGCACCGCGCGTGAAGGCCGTCGCGCTGACCGCGGGCGACGAGACCGTCGTCATCCTCCACTTCGACGCGATCTTCGTCTACGAGGGCATGCTGTTCGACCTCGAGCAGCGGCTCGGAGCCGAGTACGCCGGCAAGGTGATCATCGCGGCCTCGCACTCGCACTCGGCCTGGGCGCAGTTCACGGGTCACGGCCCGCTGAAGCTCGGTTCGGGTCAGATGCGCCAGCTCGTCTACGACCGGTTCCTCGCGTCGTTCGAGGGCGCGGCGCGCGACGCACTCGCGGCGAGGAAGCCGGCGAAGATCGGCATCTTCTACGACGGCAACTTCGACCCGATGAACCAGATCAACCACGACCGGCGCGGCGACAACGACGATCTGCCCGGCGGCAAGAAGAAGGATGACCACTTCTTCATGATCCGGATCGACGGTATGGACAGCACGCCGATCGCGGCGATCCCGATCTTCGGCGAGCACGGCACGCTCAACGACGACGACAATCCGTTCGCATCGACCGACTCGACGGGCGCGGTCGAGCGCGTGTTCCAGGAGCAGTTCGACGGCAAGGTCGTCGTGATGCACCTGCAGTCGTCCGGCGGCGACAACTCGCCGAACGGCCACGGCGGCGTCGACTGCAGCGTGAAGCCCGGCAACGCGAGCGATCCGTGCTTCGTGTGGGCTGTCGAGGAAGGCCATGGCCGCGGCGCGGTGTCGACGCTGATGGCGGCGTACACGGCGGCGGGCGCGAACATGAAGGACACGATCGAGCTCGAGATGCTGACGAGGTCGGTCGAGACCGGCCCGAAGGCGGCGACGTTCGCGATCCGCGACGGCGCGCTCGCCTACGCGCCGTTCGATCCGGTCAGGGTCCCCGACGGCGTCGTGTACGACAGTGGCGGCGCGATCGCGTCGCCGATCGACGAGTTCAACGCGCCGGTCGGCGCCGCGCTGTGCGAGACCGGCAACGCGATGTTTCCGGCCGCGGCGATCGAGGGTACCGAGGGCATCGAGCCGTACGGCTCCTGCCTGAAGCTCGACGTCGCCGGCGAGATCCTCGGCGAGATCTTCCAGATCGACTTCGGCGTCGACGACAAGCACCCGGTCTGCGAGGCGACGCGCACGACGATCTCCGCGCTGCGCATCGGCGACTACGTGATCGGCACGATGCCCGGCGAGCTGACCGTGATGCTCGCGAGCTACCTGCGCTCGAAGTCACCGGTGCCCGAGGACCACACGATCCTCCTCGGCTACGCGCAGGGCCACGTCGGTTACATGCTGCGGCCCGAGGACTGGCTGATGGGCGGCTACGAGCCGAGCGTCACGTTCTGGGGCCCGCTCGAGGCGGAGTACATCGGCGAGCGCCTGCTCGACCTGATGCCGCTCGCGGTGACGCCGATGCGCGAGGACGGCGCGGCGGGCGGCGCCGACAAGGTGAAGCTCGCGACGATGACCGACGGGCTCGAGATCGACGACCCGGCGCCGATGGCGGGCACCGTACCGGCGACCGTGCCGGCGACGGTGTGGACGCGCACCGGCCATCCGGCGCAGGCGCAGCCCGAGGTGCAGATCGAGCGCATCAGCGGCATCGCGACGTTCGTGTGGATCGGCGACGACCCGAACGTGAAGACGCCGAAGGTCGTGCTCCAGCGCGAGACCGCGGCGAGCAGCGGCACGTACGCCGACGTCGTGCGCCGCAGCGGCCGCGTCGTCGAGGACTCGGAGATCGTGCTCGCGTACACGCCGGATCCGCTGCAGCGCTCCGGTCCGCAGACGCACTACTGGGTGGCGGAGTGGCAGGCCGTGCCGTGGGTCGGCGCGCCCGGCGTCGACTCGCTCGACGATCGCGGCGGCGTGCCGGCGGGCAACTACCGCTTCCACGTCGAGGGCAAGGGCTGGTCGCTCGACAGCGCGCCGTTCATGGTGTTCGGCGGTGGCCTGACGGTCGCGGCCTCGCGCGCGAACAACGCGATCCACTCGGTCGTGAAGATGCACGCGCCGAAGGGCTGGCGCCTGCTCGACATGAGCCTCATGTCCAACCAGCCGATCCCGCTGCGCAACCAGGAGGTCACCGTCGAGGTCCGTGACGGCCTCCAGGTGAAATCCACGACGACGGCGAGCACGGACGCCAATGGCGCGATCGACGTGCTCGATAACGCGCAGGCGACCAACGTCAGGGTCATCGACCGGTTCGGCAACTCGGCGACCGTCAACCTGTGA
>JAEWJO010000400.1 GCA_023386455.1 Pseudomonadota bacterium
CCCCCCACCGGCCGCGGCCGGTGAAGTAGAAGCGGCGGCCCTTGTGCACGCTGATCTCGGCGGCCGTCGTCGGAATCGGCGCGGCCTCGATCGCCGTCGTCATCGACTGCGCGGAGAGATCGACGACGCCGAGGCGGCGCGTCAGCCAGCAGTTCACGTACGCGCGGCCGTGCGCCTTGTCGACGGCGACGCCGGTCGGGCCCTGGCACTTGCCGATCGTGTCGTTGCCCGCGAGATCGATCAGCGTGTTCTGCGTCGAGCCGAGCTGGACGTCGGATGCGCCGAACGTGAGGCGCACCATGACGTCACCGGCGCGGCCGACCGCGTAGGCGACGGTGGTGCCGTCGACGAAGTCGAGATCGCCGAGCTCGCCGGGAATGAAGCGAGGGTTCGCCGCCGAGGGCGACGGGATCGCGTCGTAGATCTTGCGCGCGATGTTCACGGTGCCACCGCCGTCGCGCACCTCGGCGGCGCTCGCGAGATCCGCGACGTAGACGACCGGGAACACGTTGTTGTCGAAGCGCGTCGGGCCTTCCGGCGACGCCGACACGCTCGTGACGTAGAGACGGCCGCCGGCGAGGTTCAGCGCGCCGAGCTGGTTCGGCGACGTCTTCACCGTCGGGTTCGTCGCGACGCCGCCCTTGGCGAAGCCGCTGTCGAAGCCGGCCGCGAGCGTCACGGCCTTGGTGTTATTCAGATCGCCGAGCGAGACGAGCCGGATGTAGCCGGTGCGGCCGTCGTCCTTGGTCTCGGCGCCGGCGACCGGACGGCCGAAGTATTCGGCGACGATCAGCGTCTCGTCGTCGTCGCTCTCGTCGAGGTTGTTCGTCACGGCGAGCGCGCGCGGCCGATCGAACGAGAACGAGCTCGCGACCTCGAGCGCGGCGGTATCGATGATCGATACGCGACTCTCGGCGAACTCGGCGACGAACAGCTTCGCGCCGGTCGGCGATAGCGCGAGGCCGGTCGGCTCGGCCCCGACCTGCACCGTCGCGTCGATCGCGGGCGTGCCGCCGTCGATCCCGGTGATCCGGACGACCGTGCCGTCCGCGCGGTTCGCGACGAACGCCGTCTTGTTGTCGGCCGCGATCACGACGCTCGACGGCGAGCCGCCGGTCGCGACCTTCGCGACGCGCGCGTTGTCGGCCGTCGTGAACACCGAGAGGCTGCCGTCGTCGGGGTTCACCATCGCGACGAGTGAACCGTCGTCCGACAGCGCGATCGTGCTCGATCGCGATGCCCGCGAGAGCACCTTCACCGGTTGCCCGCCGCCGTCGGGCTCCACCTGGGTGTCGTCGCTGCAGCCCGTGCCGAGCGCGAGGGCCGCGGCGAGGGCACATGTCAGTCTCGAATAACTAAGGTCATCACGCATCGAGTTCCTCCACTCCTCAGAGGAGGCTCGCGCGCGATGTCGCAAACCGTGACCAAGTGCTCGTCCCTAGCCGCGAAGTTGCGTCGCGACCTTGCGGAGCGCACCGGCAGGGTCGTCGGTGATCGGCGTTCCGTGACCGAACAGGAGTCGCTTGAGCCCCGGCGTCTCCGCGAGCTTGTCGAGCTGCGACGCGAACGCCTTCTTGTCCTTCATCAGCACCCACCGCATCGCGCGCGGTGCGCTGACCTGGCCGGTCGGACCGAGAAACATGTTCATCGGGAAGCCAAGCTTCGGCATGTTGAGGACGGCATCGCAGAACACGAGCGTCGTCTCGCCGCCGCTCTTCACCGCGAGCACGCTCTCCGCGGGCATGCCGTCGATCGGGATGAGCCGGACGCTGTCATCGCCGGGGGCGGCCTCGGTCACGGCGTCGACCGCGACGACCTTGGCGACGCGCTTCTTCGAGCCGGCGGGGGCGACCACCTGCGCGTTCGGGTAGCGCTGCTTCCAGATCAGCGCGTCCTGCCGATGAAAGCCGTTTGGAACGAAGATCACCGACGGGGGGCCCCATGCCTCGAGCTCGGCCATCTCGGGCTCGCCCATCGCGACCGCGTTGTGAACGATGACGCGCCCATCGTTCAGCTTCGCGAGCGCCATCTGGCGCTGGATCTTGCTGTCACCGGGCATCGAGCCGCTGACGCGCCACAGATTGTCGGCGAGCTTCTCGATCGGTTTGTGCGGCAAAACGGTCCAGGTCGTGAAGGTGGTGGCCATGGGCGGACAGTAGCCGAACACGAGATTTCTGGACGGGTCGGGAGTGGCCTCGCGGATCATTCCGATTGCGCGACGCGCAGCGCGAGCCACAGTCAATCAGCCGGGACGCGCCATGAAATTTCGAACGCAGCTGATTTCAGGCATCGGAGCATTGATCGTCGTTTCGCTGTTCTGTGGGGTGATGGCTGCCGTCACCTTGCGCGTCACGACACGCAGCGCCGAGCGCGTGACGAAGCGCGTCGTCGACGATCTGCAGGCGCTCCACGAGGTGCGTCTCGATGCCGAGCAGCTCGTGGCGACCGCGCGCGGTTACCTGCTTACGGGCGACGCCGATGATCTCGAGGAGCTGAACCGGCACGACGTCAACCTCAACAAGGCGCTCGAGGCGCTCCGCGCGCGCAATCGCCCAGAGCTGTCGCGGAGGATCGCGCTCGTCGAGAGGACGGCGACCGACTACGCGGCGGTCGTCGAGACGGCCGTGAAAGAGCGTGGATCGGGTCGCCAGATCTCGAACATGCTCGACGACGAGGTCACGCCGAAACGCGCCGCGATGCAGGCGGCGGTCGACGACCTGACCGATCTGGAGCAAGAGGAGCTGCGCGGCGTGTCCGAGCACGCGGGCCGGGTCGTGCAGGCAGTCGGCCTGACCACGCTCGTCGGCTGCATCCTCGGCATCTCGATCGGTGTCGTGCTCGCGATCGTCGTCACGCGCCGGCTTGCCGACCAGTTCGATCGCGTACAGGAGGCGACGCGCGCCGCGAACGCCGCGGCGTGGTCGCGCAAGGAGCTGCTCGATATCGTCTCGCACGACCTGCGCTCGCCGCTGTCGTCGATCGTGCTCGGTCTCGACATGCTGCGCGAGGAGCATCCGGACACGCGCTACGTGTCCGTGATCTCGCACTCCGCCGAGCGCATGCAGCGAATGGTCAACGATCTGCTCGATGCGTCACGCGCGGAGGTCGCGAAGCTCGAGCTCGATTGCACCATCGTGAGGCCCGCGGATCTGCTCGGCGAGGTGAGCGAGCAGTTCAGCGACCTCGCGCGGTCCGCCAAGATCGAGCTGAAGACCGTCTGCGATGCCGAGGACACCATCTGCGTCGATCGCCAGCGCATCATGCAGGTGCTCGCGAACCTCGTCGGCAATGCGCTCAAGTTCACGCTCGCGGGCGATGCGATCACGATCGGTGCCACCCGCAGCGGCGACACGGTGCGGTTCTCGGTCACCGACGGAGGACCGGGGATTCCCGATACCGAGCAGGACAAGGTGTTCCACGCATATACGCAGGGGGAGACCGCGTTTCGGCGCGGCGGCATCGGCCTCGGGCTCTACATCTGCAAGAAGCTCGTCGAGGCGCACGGCGGCCGGATCGGCGTGCGCAGCGCCACCGGCAAGGGCAGCACGTTCTGGTTCGAGGTCGGCTCCAACGCTGGCTCCAACGCCTGATCCAACGCTCGGCGGCCATGGTGGGTGGGGAAGGGAGAGAACCAGATGTCCACACCCAACGTCGAGGTGGTGCTCGTCCACGGTGGCTTCGTCGACGGCTCCGGCTGGGAGGGCGTCTACCGGCTGCTCCGCGCCGACGGCTACAAGGTCAGCATCGTCCAGAACCCGACGACCTCGCTGACCGACGACATTGCCGCGACCGAGGCGGTCCTCGCACAGCACAATCGTCCCGTGCTGCTCGTCGGGCACAGCTACGGCGGGGCCGTGATCACCCAGGCGGGTCACGACTCGAAGGTCGTCGGCCTCGTGTACATCGCGGCGTTCGCACCCGACGACGGCGAGTCGGTCGAGACGCTGCTGAAGGCCGCGCCACCGGGCTCGCCGACGCCGCCGCTGTTGCCGCCTCGCGACGGCATGCTCACGCTCGATCGCATGCACTTCGCATCGGCGTTCGCCGCCGACGTCGATCGCGAGAAGGCCGAGTTCATGGCCGACTCGCAGCTGCCCTGGGGCGTGCGCGCGCTTGCCGAGCCGATCCGGAGCGCCGCGTGGAAGACGAGGCCGAGCTGGTACCTCGTCACGACCGAGGACCGGATGATCTCGCCACCCGAGCAGCGCGTGATGGCCACCCGGATCCGCGCGAAGGTGTTCGAGGAGCGCGCGAGTCACGCCGTCTACGTGTCTCGCCCCGATGCGGTCGCCGACGTGATCCGCGCGGCCGCGACGAGCCGCGAGGTCGCGAAGGCTGCGTGAGCGTTCCGCTGAGCGATCGAGCACGCCGGCGTACGTGATCGCACGTGTTCGGCACGCGGCCACTCGTCGCTCGTCGGCGGCAGGCCCACGGTTGTCGCGTGACGCTCGAGATCCGGCTGTTCGGCGAGCTCTCCGTGCTGCGCGATGGCGGCGCGGTCGGGTTGCCGGCGTCGCGCAAGACGCGCGCGCTCCTGGCGTACCTCGCGGCAACGCCGCGGCCGCACCTGCGCGAGAAGCTGTGCGCGCTGCTCTGGGAAGGCCCCGATGATCCGCGCGCGGCCCTGCGCTGGAGCCTGACCAAGCTGCGCGCGGTCGTCGACGATCCTGGACGGCGCCGGCTCGTCGCCGATCGCGAGCACGTGCAGCTCGAGTTGACGGACTGCTCGGTCGATCTCGCGATGCTGCGCGCGGCGATTCCCGGCTGCACGCCCGGCGGCGCACGGCAGCTCCCGACCGAGACGCTTCGCGCGGTCGCACCGCTGCTCCGCGGCGAGCTGCTCGAGGGGCTCGAGCTGCCGGAGTGCTCGCGGTTCGTCGAATGGTGCCGCGCCGAGCGGGCACTGGCCCGGCGCGTCGGCGCCGCTGTCCTCGCGACGCTGGTCGATCGCCTCGCCGAGGCCGGCGGCGACGAGACCTACGAGGCGCTCGAGCACGCTCGCTGCTGGGCGCAGCTCGATCCGCTCGACGAGGCGGCGCACGCGGCTGTCGGCCGGGTGCTCGAGCTCGCGCGACCGCTCAGTGCACCGGCAGGATCTTCATGAGCGCCGCGAGCAGCTCGTCGAACGTGAACGGCTTCGTCAGAAAGCCCGCGACCAGGTAGTGCATGTCGTCGGGCACGGACTCGGGACCCGCGGCACTCATCATGATGACCGGGATCGTTCGGTACTCCGGGTCGCTCTTGATCGCGCGGAGCACGTCGAGGCCCGAGACGATCGGCATCATGACGTCGAGCAGGATCACGTCGGGGCGCATCGTCGTCAGGGCCGCGAGGCCAAGCTTGCCGTTGACGGCGGTCGCGACCTCGTAGCCGCTCATGACGAGCAGCTCGCCCGCCATCTCGGTGAGGCCGTACTCGTCGTCGATGATCAGGACGGAGGCCATCGCTCAGTCCTTGACTCTGCTGGGTTGGCCGCCGAGCAAGTGGTCGAGATCGGTGATCGGAGCGCCAACGGCGACGCCGGTGTCGTCGATCGTCATCTCGCGCAGCGCCGGATCGAACCCACTGTCGCGCATCTTGATGATCGAGAAGATCCGGACGAGCCGGCCGCGCGCCTCGCTGAACCGTAACACCAGGATGTTCTGGCACATCCGGGATGCGTTCCTGAACGGCGGGCCGATCGCCGCTGCGCCGAGGAAGTCGTCGCTCTCGGCGGTGAACACGAGCGTCGTGCCCTGCGAGAGGAAGTAGTCGGTGATCGCTGCAAAGAAGTCCTGGATGCGCTCGGCGTGGTCGGCCGTGACCTGAAACCCGTGCATGCCGTCGATGAACATGCGCGACGGTTTGACCTGCTCGAATTCCCGGAGCAGCTCGTTGCCGACGCTGTCGAGGTTGGCCTCGACCGACGACTTCCACAGGATGCGCACGGTGCCTGCCTTCACGCCCTCGACGAACGGCGTCATGCCGAGGCGCGCTGCCTTCGCCAAAAGATCCTCGGGTTGCTCGTAGAACGTGAAGAAGATGCCGGGCTCGCCGCGCGCGGCGCCCTCGGAGAGGTAGTGCATGCCGAGCACCGTCTTGCCGATGCCCGAGGGCCCGAGCAGCATCGTGTTCGAGCGTTCCGTCAGACCTCCGCCCAGCGCGGCATCGAGCCCCGCGATCCCGAACGGGCGCCGGGCGGTCGGCCCCCCCTGCGGCTTCGGCCCGTACTTGAGGATCGCCTCGAGGCGCGGCTGGACGACGATGCCGTCGTTCGTGATCTCGAGCGAGTGCGTACCGCGCACCTGACCCGAGCCGCGGAACTTCGGGACCTCGATCGTGCGCTGCGGCTTGAGCCGGACGACCGTCGCGCGAAGATCGATGATGCCGTCGACCATCGTGTGCTCCGCCTGGAGGCGCGTCGCCGCCTCGACGTTCGTCAGCAGCAGCACGGTGCAGCGGAACATCGCCGAGACCGTCTGGATCTCGTGGAGGAACTTCTTGAACACCGTGTCGTTGGGCGCGATGTCCTCGGCGCTGACGAGCCCGTCGATCACGAGCAGCGACGGGCGCACCTTCGACATGATCTCGCGGATGTTGCGGACGACGCCGAGCAGCCCTTCGGTCTCGAGCACCTTGAACCCGCTGATGTAGCTGACGTCGCTCGGGATACGCGCGGCGTCGAAGAAGCTCATCGACTGCAAGAAGCCGAACATCCGATCGTGCGCTTCGGTGAGCAGCGTGTAGTAGACGGCCTTGCGCTGCTGCGCTGCCTGGTGGAAGCAGATCTGATTCGCGAGGATCGTCTTGCCGGCGCCGGCGATGCCCTGGATGACGTAGAGACCGGTCTCGAACAGACCGCCGTCGAGGATCTCGTCGAGGCCCGGCACTCCGGTGGTCGTACGGCGCAGGTGCTTGCTCGTGGTCATGTGACGTTCCTCGGAAGCGTGACGGTGAACGTGGAGCCGAGACCGACGGTGCTGTCGAGCTCGATCGACCCGCCGAGTGCCTCGACGATCTGACGGACGAGCCAGAGCCCGACGCCGAACCCGGTGTGCGAGGACCGCTGGATGCGCTCGAACTGGCGGAACACGGCCTCGTGCTCGGACGCCGGGATCCCGGGACCGTGATCGCGAACGACGAGCACGGCGCGCTCGGCATCGCCCGAGGTCGACACGTCGACCCGGGATCCAGCCGCGTACTTCGCCGCATTCGACACCAGGTTCCACACGATCTGGCGGAGGCGCATGCGATCCCACGTGCCCTCGATCGGCTGTTGCAGTGACAGGTGGAGCTCGCAGTGGCTCGCGGCGAGCAGCGACTCGAGCTCGGCGAGCGCGCTCGTGACGAGCGCCGACAGATCGAACGTCTCGCGCTGGAGGTCGATGCGGCCGGTCTGCAGGCGCGAGAAGTCGAGGAGCCGGTCGAGGTCGCTGCGAAGTCGCTCGACGTAGCGCTCGGTCTGGTGGGCGCGGCGCAGCAGGGCCTCGCGTTCGGTGGTCGGATCCTCGAGCTCGCGGACGAGGATCTCGAGGCCCATCATCACCGGCCCCATCGGGTTGCGGAGCTCGTGCGCGACGATCGCCAGCAGGCTATCGCGCTGCTGGACCGCAGCCTTCGCCGCCGCGAGCTCGGCCCGAAGCCGTTCGATCTCGTCCGCCATACGCGACTTCCTGATCGTGTATGGCCAGCATTTGCGCCAGCGCAAAGCACCGGGGGGCGTGATTCGCCCCTCTCAGACCTCGGCGGCCTTCGATTCCTTGGCGTAGGTGATCAGCGGAGAGCCGTGCTTCTCGATCACGTCCTCGTTGATGATCACCTCGTTCACGCTCTGACCGGGAGTGTCGTACATGATGTCGAGCAGGGCGCTCTCGAGGATGGCGCGCAGGCCGCGCGCTCCGCTCTTCTGGGAGGCCGCCATGTTGGCAACCTTGCTGAGCGCGCCCTTGCCGAACTTCAGCTTCACGCCGTCCATCTCGAACAGCTTCTGGTACTGCTTCACGAGCGCGTTCTTCGGCTGCGTGAGGATCTGGACCAGCGCCTCCTCGGAGAGCTCGTGGAGCGGCGCGATCACCGGCAGGCGGCCGATGAACTCCGGGATCATGCCGTACTTCAGCAGATCCTCGGGCTCGATCTCCTGCAGGAGCTCCCACTGGTTGTGCTTGACCTTGGTGTTCATGCCGGCGCCGAAGCCGATCAGCTTCTGGCCGATGCGGTTTTCGATGATGTCCTCGATGCCGGTGAACGCACCACCGCAGATGAACAGGATGTTCGTCGTGTCGACCTGGAGGAACTCCTGCTGCGGGTGCTTGCGGCCGCCCTTGGGCGGAACGCTCGCGGTCGTGCCCTCGATGATCTTCAGCAGCGCCTGCTGCACGCCCTCGCCGGACACGTCGCGCGTGATCGACGGGTTGTCGCTCTTGCGCGCGATCTTGTCGATCTCGTCGATGTAGACGATGCCGCGCTGCGCGCGCTCGATGTCGTGGTCGGCGTTCTGCAGCAGCGAGACGATGATGTTCTCGACGTCCTCGCCGACGTAGCCGGCCTCGGTGAGGTTCGTCGCGTCCGCGATCGCGAACGGCACGTTGAGGATGCGCGCGAGCGTCTGCGCCAGCAGCGTCTTGCCGGAGCCGGTCGGTCCGAGCAGCAGGATGTTCGACTTCTGCAGCTCGACGTCCTCGTCCGCCTGGCCCGTCTGCTTGTGGTCGATCCGCTTGTAGTGGTTGTGAACCGCGACCGCGAGGATCTTCTTCGCGCGATCCTGGCCGATGACGTACTCGTCGAGGACCTTCTTGATCTGCGCCGGCTTCGGGATCGTGGAGGTGCCGTAGGAGCTGTCCTCCTTCTCGATCTCCTCCGCGATGATGTCGTTGCAGAGCCCGATGCACTCGTCGCAGATGTACACCGTCGGTCCTGCGATCAGCTTCTTCACTTCCTTCTGCGCTTTCCCGCAGAAGGAGCACGTCAACGACGCTCCGTCTCGCTTCTCGATCGGCATCTCTAGGACACGAGCCTAGCACGTCGGCCCGAGGAGGCCCCGTGCCGACCTACCTTCACTTCTTCTCGGTCTTCTCGTCGGGCTTTTTCTTCGCCGTGATGAGGACCTCGTCGATGATGCCGTACTCCTTGGACTGCGCCGCCGACATGAAGTTGTCGCGGTCGGTGTCGCTCTTGATCTTCTCGACCGGCTGACCCGTGTGCTTCGAGTACAGCTCGTTGAGCGTGTCGCGCGTCTTCAAGATCTCCTTGGTGTGGATCTCGATGTCCGTCGCCTGACCCTGGAAGCCCGCGAGGGGCTGGTGGATCATCACGCGCGAGTGGGGCAGGGCGTAGCGCTTGCCCTTGGTGCCGGCGGCGAGCAGGAAGCTGCCCATCGACGCGGCTTGACCCATGCAGATCGTCGCGACGTCACAGTGCAGGTACTGCATCGTGTCGTAGATCGCGAGGCCCGCCGAGACGTGACCGCCCGGCGAGTTGATGTACAGCATGATGTCCTTCTCGGGCTCTTCCGAGTCGAGGAACAGCAGCTGCGCGATCACGACGTTGGCGACCTGATCGTCGATCGCGGTGCCGAGGAACACGATGCGGTCCTTCAGCAGGCGCGAGAAAATGTCCCATCCACGCTCACCGCGGTGGGTCTGCTCGATCACGGTCGGGATCAGGTAGTTCATCACCGGCTTCATCTAGGACGACTCTACGAGCCCCCCGACGAAGGTGCAATCGACCGCACTGCCAGCTGCCACATCGGGCAGGTAAAAAGCTGCTAGCGCTTGCCCTTCTCGTACGAGGTCAGCTTGGCATCGACCTCGTTGGTCGTGCCGTGATGTGCGTAGTGGAAGCGCGACACACCGGTGCCGGGCTCGAGCTCGAACGTCTGCTCGTCGGGGCCGGTGTAGAACGACAGCGCGTAGCCGGTCTCGACGGCCGCAACCTGCCAGCAGTAGACCATCTCTGCCTTGGGACAGATCTTCTGGCCGTCGATCACGGGCCACGAGAACCAGCCCTCGGCGCCGTCGAGCGTCGGCTCCGGAGAGGCGCCGAACAGGAAGTTATTGCCGGAGCGCAGCAACGTGCGCTCGGTCGCGGCGGGAGCATCGCCGCCGTCGAACGAAGCGAGGTCAGCGGGCCAGCCGCGCACGCGATAGGCGGTGACCCCGTTCTGCTCCCTCGCGTCGAGGACCTCGGTGGTCCAGTCGAGCGTCTTCGTCGTTTCCTTGTTGGTGTCCGGGTCGAACTTCTTGACCGTCACCTGGTACTTCCACTTGGCGCCCTTTGCGAGCGGGAGAGGATCGGCCGCGATCATCTCCTGGAGCGTCATCTTCTTCTTGGGTCCGCTGCTGCACGCGCTGAGCGCGAGAAGTACGCAGGCCAGGCGGGTGGTCGAGGTCACGCAGACATCCTACCCCCGCCGCCACGCGGCACAAATACTCAGCAGATCCGGATCACATTTCCGGTATGGTCCCCGGCCGATGGTGTTCACGGACCTGAAGAGGCTCCTACCGGTCCCCAAGCTCGACGGGAGTCGGAACTTGATCAAGCAGGCCTGGAACGTCCTGTCGGGCGTCCCCGGCGGCAAGACGGTGTTCTCCAGGCTGGTCGGCCGGATGGCCCCGTACACGGGCTCGATCAACGCCCAGGTGACGGTGCTCCGGACCGGCTACGCCGAGGTCCAGATGGCCGACCGCAAGGCCGTACGCAATCACCTCGACTGCGTCCACGCGGTCGCCCTGGCAAACCTGGCGGAGCTGGCCGGCAACGTCGCGCTCGCGTACTCGCTGCCCGACGACGCCCGGTTCATCGTGTCGGGCATGGAGATCGAGTACGTCAAGAAGGCGCGCGGCAAGATCACCGCGACCGGTGAGGCGCCGGTCCCCCGGACGAGCCTCCGGGCGGCCTACGACGTCCCCGTGACGCTGCGCGACGACAGCGGCGAGGAGGTCGCACGTGCGGTCCTCCACAGCCTCGTCGGTCCCAAGCCGGGCTCGGCCGGCGACCGCGCGAATGTGAATTAGCCGAGAAATAGCAACGTCGATCCGATCGTCGTATGGATAAACCACGCCTCATGTTCGTCCCGGTCGCACTGGCCATCGCGCTGACCGCCGCTGCCTCGAGCACGGTGCACGCCGACGACGCCAAGGACTTCATCGCGGACGCGAAGCTGTTCTATCGCGTCGTCGCCTGCGGCGGGACCGAAGCCCCTCCGGCGAACCTCGACGCCAAGGTGATCGAGAAGCACTGCGCCGAGATGGCGAAGCGCTACGAGTACATCCGCGGTCACTACTTCGCGCGCGCGTCGGCGTTCTTCGCGGACAAGCGACCCGCGGATCTCCCGACGACGGTCGTCTATCCGTTCGGCGGCGGCGATCTGCTGTCGGCACTCGTCACGTATCCCGACGCGCGCGACATCACGACGATCTCGCTCGAGCACGCCGGCGATCCGACGCGGCTCGCGACGATGACGAAGAAGGGCCAGCTCGCGGAGGCGCTGACGAACTACCGCAACGCGGTCGCGGGTCTGCTCTCGCTGCACGACTCGACGAGCGAGAACATGCGCAAGCTCGAGGTCGGCGGCATCCCGGGCCAGCTGTCGTTCCACATCACCGGCATGACGGCGCACGGCTACGAGCCGGTGTCGCTCAAGTTCTTCAGGTTCAACGACGACGGCACGATCCACTATCTCTCGCAGGCCGACATCGATGCGGTCGCGCACAAGACGGCGAAGAAGATCCGCAACAGCTGGGTCGATACCGACTTCTCCGAGGCCTACACGAACATGGAGCTGACGTTCCGCAAGGCCGGCGATCCGAAGGCCCCGCTGATCGTGCACCGCCACGTCGCGTATAACCTCGGCAACAACGGCTTCAAGGGCAGCCCGCTCGAGAAGTACCTCCAGAGCAAGGGCAAGATCGCGGCGATGACGAAGGCGGCGAGCTACCTCATCTGGAGCAGCGCGTTCACTTCGATCCGCGACTACCTCCTGTCCAACATGGTGTGGATGGCGTCGGACGCGACCGGCATCGCGCCGAAGGCGGCGAAGAAGGCCGGCTTCACGCAGACGACGTACGGCACGTTCAGCGGCGCGTTCCTCGAGGACGCCGTGCCCGAGGTCAACGAGCAGATGATCGAGCTCTGGGCCTCGCAGCCCAAGCGTAAGCTGCCGTTCCGCTACGGGTATCCTGATAGCGAGAAGCACGTGCACCTCATGATCACGGCACCCAAGGCGGCGAAGGCTCCCGCCCCGCCGAAGGCGCCCGCACCCGCACCCCCGAAGGCCCCCGCGAAATGAAGTCGTTGTTCGTCGTCGCTGCGCTGCTCGCCTCTGCCACCGCATTCGCCGACGACGAACCCGCCAATACATCCGAGCTCGTGATCCCGGGCGTCGACGACGTCCCCGAGACCAGCGAGCCCGCGACGGCCGAGCCGGCGGAGACGCCGGATGGCGAGATGCCGGCGCCGGTCAAGGCGCGCCTCATGAGCTCGCAGCCGGCGCGCTCGGTGCCGCGGCCGCGGACCGTCGTCGACGATGGCGACGGCCGGCTCGAGAAGAAGGAAGACACGGTCGCCGGCGGCACGCACTGGCGCATCAAGACCGGCGCGGGCGCGGTGCACGTCTGGGTGCCGCCTGGCTACGACCGCGCGACCGCCGGCACGGTGATCTACGTCCACGGCTACTGGACCGACGCCGACGGCGCGTGGCGCGAGCACAACCTCGCGCGCCAGTTCCGCGCGAGCAAGCAGAACGCGCTGTTCATCGTCCCCGACGCGCCGTCGTCGAACGAGGACTCCGTGAAGTGGCCGGCGCTGAAGGATCTGCGCAAGGCGATCGCACGCGCGAACATCAAGCTCCCCGACGGGCCGACGATCGTGATGGGCCACTCCGGCGCGTTCCGCACCGTCATGCAGTGGGTCGATCACAAGCTCGTCCAGCAGATCGTGCTGCTCGACGCGATGTACGCGGGCGAGCGCGCGTTCGACAACTTCATCGACAGCGGCAAGCGCGCCGACCAGCACAAGCTCGTCGTCGTCGCCGCCGGCACCGCCCAGAGCTCGGAGAGCTTCACGAAGAAGTACAAGTTCGCGGTCGCGCGCGAGAAGATGCCGGCCGACTACAGCGGCTTCACCAAGCGGCAGCGCGGCGCGAAGCTGCTCTACATCCGCTCGCAGTACGAGCACATGCAGATCGTCACCGGCGGCAAGGTCATCCCCGTGCTGCTGCGCCTCACCCCGCTGAAGGCGCTCTGATAGCCGGTCGGGCGAGGGGCCGCTCCCGAGGTCGTTTGCTACATTCGGGCAAAATGACAGCGGTCATCGCGGTTCCCGGGAACGACGCGCAGGCGGCAAAGCTCGCGCAGCGGCTCGGCACGGAGGTGACGCCGGTGGAGGTCCGCCAGTTTCCCGATGGCGAGATCTACTGCCGCATCGACGCACCGCTCGCCGGACGCGACGTGGTCCTCGTCGGCAGCCTCTATCCGTCGCCCGCCGAGCGGTTCCTGATGGTCGCGTTCCTCGCCTCGACCGCGCGCGACCTCGGTGCCCGCAAGGTCGGGCTCGTCGCGCCGTACCTGGCGTTCATGCGCCAGGACATCCGGTTCCGCACCGGCGAGGGCGTGACGTCGCACTACTTCGCGAAGCTCGTGTCGGGCGTCGTCGACTGGATGGTCACCGTCGATCCACACCTGCACCGTCACTCGTCGCTCGACGGTCTCTACGCGATCCCGACGACGATCGCGCGGTCGGCGCCCGCGATCGCGGCGTGGATCGCGAGCGAGGTCAAGCAACCGTTCCTGATCGGGCCGGACGCCGAGAGCGTGCAGTGGGTCTCGGCGATCGCCGAGAGCTGCGGCGCGCCGTTCGTGATCCTCGAGAAGACCCGGCGCGGTGATCGCGACGTCTCGATCTCGAAGCCGCCGAGCGAGTGGAACGGTCACACGCCGGTGCTCGTCGACGACATCGTCTCGACCGGCAAGACGTTGATCGAGGCGACCCGCCAGCTCCGCGCATCCGGCGCGTCGCCGCCGATGTGCGTCGCGATCCACGCGGTGTTCGCGGATGCCGTGCTCGACGAGCTCGTCCATGCGGGTGCCGCCGGCATCGTCACCTGCGACACGATCTCGCACGCGTCGAATCGGATCTGCGTCGGTGATTCGATCGCGGAAGCGACGAAGCAGTACCTGTCGCGCTGACCCGTCGCCTTAGCGCATCCGGCGCATGCGATGCGTCGGCGCATTCTCGTTGGCCGCGCGCGTCGCGTTCTCGTGCATGACCTCCTCGAGGGTCACACTCGCCGCGACGGTCGCGAGCTCGTGGTCGTGGTAGATGCGTTCGTACGCGTCGACGAGCTCGCTGACGAGTTGGCCAAGAGTGGTTCGCATGCGGAGGCCGTAGTGCACGCTGTGTTCCAGCGCGCAGGCTCGCTGCTAACGGGCGGAAATCCCGATGCCTACATCGGCTCGCGCCGTGCGCCGAGCGTGCAGGAGTGCCTCAGTGGCAGCGTGCGCGTGGGGCGCGCGCACGGAGAATCTCTGGCGATCGCGTCCCGTCACGCCGTGCCCGTCGCGGGGCGAGACTCCCGCGCTCAACCAGCGTTGCGAATGCGCTGATGAATCTTCGCCTCGATCTCGACCGGCGCCTTCAGCGCGTTCGACACCAGGCAACACGCCTTCGTCTCCTCGAGGACCTTGCGGGCGAGCTCGGGATCGCTGACCTCCATGTCGATCTCGAGGTTGAACTTCGTGAACCGCAGCCCCGACTCGCTGCGGTCCACCATGCCACCGACGCGCGCCTCCCAGCCCAGCAGGACCACCCGCGCACGGGCGGCGAGAGCCTCGAACGTGGTCAGCACACTCAGACCGATCGACGACAGCAGCAGGTGCTCGGCCGACCACGCGGTCGCGTCACCGTCGAATTCCGGCGGAGGTCCGCCGCAGATCAGCGGTCTTGGCGGTGCCTCGAGGCGCGCGCGCGAGCTGAGCGTGCGCACCAACCAGGTCTGGTAGTGCTGCGGGAACGGGACGGGCATGTGGCACGAATGAGCAGATTCCGTTCCACGTGGTCGTCGAAAGCACCCGCAGGACCGCCACGTGCGGCGACGCTCGATCGCGCGTCGTGGACGCGCCGACGGCTTCTTCGTGAGGACCGTGGCACGGACGTTGAAGTCTACGGGCTCATGGCTTCCCCTCACGCGATCGAGAACGTACAGGCGCCGCGGCGTCAGCGCTCGTGGTGGACCTGGAACCTCGGTCGGATCGCGGGGATCCCGATTCGGATGCACCTGACGCTGCTGGTGCTGCTCGCCTGGATCGCCGGCGCGTACGCGCTTCGCGGAGCGGGCATCGGTGCCACGGCGATCGGAGTTGCTCTGGTCGCGTCGATCTTCGTCGTGATCGTCGTCCACGAGCTCGGCCACGCGCTCGTCGCGCGCCGCTACGGCATCAACACGCGCGACATCATGCTGCTGCCGATCGGCGGCATCGCGAGCCTCGAGCGGATCCCGGAGAACCCGAAGCAGGAGCTCGCGGTCGCGCTCGTCGGCCCCGCGATCAACCTCGTGATCGCGGCGCTGATCTACGCCGGCATCGCGATCGCCGGCGGCACGACGCAGCTCGACGACACGACGTCGCTCGGCAGTGCGCTCGCGACGCAGCTCATGTGGATCAACATCGGCCTCGCCGCGTTCAATCTCATCCCGGCGTTCCCGATGGACGGCGGCCGCGCCCTTCGCGCGCTGCTCGCGCTGCGCGTCGGACCGCACCGCGCGACCGAGATCGCCGCGCGACTCGGCAAGATCTTCGCGGTCGCGATCGGCCTCTTCGGCCTGTTCTACAACCCGCTGCTGATCGTGATCGCGTTCGTCGTGTGGTCCGGCGCGAACCAGGAGCGCGCGATGTCCGAGATCAAGCACGCGATCCACGGCGTGCCGGTCAGTGCGGCGATGCTCCGGCGCGTCGAGGCGGTGACCTCCGAGCAGCCACTCGAGGACGCGGCCGCGCTGCTCCTGCGCGGTGGTCTCCAGCAGCTGCCGGTGATCGACCACGGCAAGGCGGTCGGCGTGATCACGCGCGGCGACGTCGCGACCGCGCGCGCGCATGCGGGACCGGACGCGACCGTCGCGACCGCGCCGCACCACCACGTCGTCGAGGTCGACCCGTCGGAGCCGCTCGACTCGGTGCTGCACCGGCTCGAGGAGGTTCCGGACTCGGTCGCGCTCGTGATCGATCACGGCCTGCCGGTCGGCGTACTGACCGCCGAGCACCTCGCCGCGTACGTCGCGCTGCACTCGCAGCGCCGGGCAGCTTGACCTCGCGAGCCGCCTCGGTGTGAATGGATGAATGCCCGGCTGGCGGATGCTGGCGATCGCCGCGATCGCGATCGGCTGCGGCCGGATCGGGTTCGACGCGACCGGCGAGCCCGGTGGTTCGGGCATGCTCGGCGATGACGGCGGCGGCTCCGCGGGACCCAGAGACAGCGGCACCGTCGACGCGATCGTCGCGGTCGCGTGCACCGCGGCGACCTGCCCGGGCGGGACCTGTGTCGACGACGAGTGCGTGATCAACTGCGGAATCGGCAACTGCACGTGCCCGCCGGACGTGAAGTGCCGGCTGCGCTGCGCGACGCCGAACACGTGCGGCGGCATGATCAGCTGCGGCCGGGCCGCGACCTGCAAGGTCGACTGCACCGGCGACAACACGTGCGGCGGAACCGTGACGTGTGGCTCGGCACAGGCCTGTCAGCTCGAGTGTCTGGGCTTCGCGTCGTGCGGTGCCGCGAACTGCGGAAGCGCGACGACATGCGCGGTCGACTGCGTCGGGCCACAGTCGTGCGGAACCCCGCCGGTCTGCAATACCGGCCAGCGGTGCGGCTTCACCTGCAGCGGCGTGAACAGCTGCCCGCAGATCGACTGCAGCAACGCGTGCGCCTGCGAGGTGACCTGCGTGACGGGCAGCTGCTTCCCGCCGGCGACCTGTCCGTCGGCGGCCTGCGATACCGGTGCTGGCTGCACGGCCGATCCGCCGTGCGTCCCGACCTGCTAGTCCTTCGGAGCGGGGCCCCAGTCGACGCCGGTCGTCGAGCCGCTGTAGACCTTGACCGGCGTACCGGTGCCGTCGGCATTCGCGATGAAGATGCCCTGACCCGCGCGCGAGAACGCGATCGCCCGGCCGTTCGGCGAGAACGACGGCTCCTCGTTCGAGCCTTGACCCTGGGTGATGCGCGTCATCGCCTTGCTGTCGATGTCGAGCGTGACGATGTCGTAGTTGCCACCGTCGCGCGTCGTGTACGCGATGATCTTCTTGCCGGCTTTCGGCGACCACGTCGGCGTCGTGTTGTACGAGCCGTTGAACGAGACCTGCTTTGCCGCGCCGCCGCTGGCCGGCATGACGAAGATCTGCGGGCCGCCGTTGCGGTCGCTGACGAACGCGATCTGGCTGCCGTCGGGCGACCATGCCGGCGAGGTATCGATCGCGCGGTCCTTCGTCAGGCGCGAGATGATCGAGCCATCGCTCGCGCTGATGACGTAGATCTCCGGGTTGCCGTCCTTGCTGAGCGTGACGGCGATCTTCGAGCCATCCGGCGAGAACGACGCGCCAGTGTTCATGCCCTTCTGCTTGCTGAGCTGCTTGGGCCGGCCGCCACCCGCGGGCGCGATGTAGAGGTCGGGATTCGACCGCATGAAGCTCGTGTAGGCGATCTGACCGCCCGACGGCGAGAACGCCGGCAGGATGTTCGTCGAGCTGTTGTTCGACACCGAGTAGGCGCCGTGGCCGTCGAAGTCCATCGCCATGATCGCGCTCGTGCCCTTGCCCTTGGCGGTGAACGTGATCTTCGAGCCGAAGAAGCCGGGCTCGCCCGTGTAGTACTTCACGACCTCGTTCGCCCACCGGTGGACGATCGCGCGCGTATCGGTGCCGGCGCGCTTGTAGCTCTTCTCGAGCGTCGGCTTCGTGCCCTTGCTGACCTCGTAGAGCTTGAAGTCGATCGCGTCGCCGCTGACCTTGTACTTGATCACGCCGTACGCGCCGACGTCCTTCCACTTCTGCGGCTCGATGCCGATGCCCTCGCTCTTGAGATCCGCGAGGAAGCCCTTCGGATCGAGCACCTTGAACGGGCCGGCGACGTTGAGGTCGAACGACTCGATCTGCGCGATCTCCTTCGCGACGGCATCACCCTCCGGCGCGGTCGGAAGCGCGATCGGGTACTTGCCGCCCTTCTGGCCGCTCACGTCGATGACGACGCCACCTCCTTTGTCGCCGGCGGGCTGTGCACCCGCGGCCGACGCGAAGATCGCGAGGACGACTACTCCGACTGAACGCTGAACTTGAAACATAGCCATTGGTTCGTGATGCCGAGCAAGTGGGAGGGAACTGGTTCGGGATTCGCGCGGCGAACCTTCACGAGCTCCTTGAGCGCAGCCTCGGCTGCCGTTTGTAGATCGTCGTCACCCTTCATCCCGATCGGCGGGTTGAACGTCGTATCGACGATCTTGCCATCGGGTTGGATGTGAATGCAGCCCACGGGGATGCTCGTTGCTTTGGCGATCTCGGGGAACTGAAAATTCATGTCGGCGCGTAAACGCCCGAGAAAAGGGTCACCTTTGCTCGTGGGGGCGAAGCCCTTCTCGCTGCCGTTAAAGTCGCCTTCCGGTTTCGTGGTCGGCGTACCCGTGTCCTCGCCGGGGCGCGTGAACTTGCCGAACGGGTTCTTGTCGTCCGGCTTGGGCTCGGGCTTCTTCTCTTCCTTCTTCTTCTCTTCGACCTTCTTGGTCTCGTCGCGCGACACGCCCTCGGGCTTCACTTCCTCGGTCTGCTTGATCTGCTTCTGCGGCTGCTTCTGCGGCGTCTTCCGATACGCGATCGTCGCCTCGATGACCTGCATCTCGCGAAGCTGCGGGCCGTCGGCCTCGGCGGAGCTCGTGAACCACACCATCGGGACGAACAGCGCCGCCGTGATGATGCCCGCCCCGAGGAGCGACATCACGTGCATCTCTGTATCGCGTAGCGCCATATCTATTTAGACGGCCGATCGAGCTCTTCGACCTTCAGATTGTCGCTGGGATTCGTGAGCATCATCACGTGGGCCACGCCCGAGTTCTTGGCGATCGCCATCGCGGTGACCACGACGCCGTACGGCAAGTGCTGGTCCGCCTCGATGTAGAGCGCGCTCTCTTTCTGCACCCGATCGTTGGCCTTGAGCTTGGCCTCCAGATCCTTCCACGTCACTTGCGTTCCGCCCAGGAAGATCTTGTTGTCCTTGGCGATCGAGAGCACGAGCTTGCCCTCGGGGTCTTCCATGTTCTGCGCGGTGACCTGAGGCAGCTCGAGCGAGACGCCGGTGTTCATCATCGGCGCCGTGATCATGAAGATGATGAGCAAGACCAGCATGACGTCGACGAGCGGCGTCACGTTGATCTCGGAGTTCAGCTCCCCATCGCCTCCGCCAGATGACATGCTCATCGCGCGCTACCTCAGGAAGTGCCGCTTGATGATGTTGAGATAGTCCTGGGAGAACGTCTCCATCTCCGAGCGAAGCACCTTGATCTTGCGGCTGAAGTAGTTGAACGCCATCACCGCCGGGATCGCGGCGACGAGGCCGATCGCGGTCGCGAACAGCGCCTCGGCGATGTGCGGGCCGACCGTCTTGATCGATGCAGCGCTCGCCTCCTTGCTGTCGGCGATGTCGAGGAACGCGAACAGGATGCCGATGACCGTGCCGAACAGGCCGATGAACGGCGCCGCCGATCCGGTCGTCGCGAGGAACGGCACCATCGACTCGAGCTTGGTCGTCTCGTGTGTCGACGAACGCCGCAGCGCGCGCTCGATGTTCGCGAGGTTGCCTTCGCGATCGTCCTTCAGCTGCTCGTCCGACTGCAGCTTCGCGAGCTCGGTGTAGCCCGCGATGAACATCTGCGAGATGGGGCTGTTCCGGAGGTGCTGCGCTTGCTTGTAGATCTGCTCGATGTCGCGTGACTTCCAGAACGCGTCCATGAACCGTTGCGACTCCGCCGAGGCCCTTCCTATGTAGAGTCGCTTGTAGATGATGATGTAGAGGCCCACCACGAACATGATGGCCAGCAGGAACATGACTGCCTGAACGATCCAGTGGGCTTGATTGAAGAGCCTCGGGATGTCCAGCTTTGCAGCCAGTGTCCACGTGACTTGCGTCGGCGAAAACCCTGGCATAATGAGTGGTTCGTCTATACCGCGCCCCATGCACCACGGTCAAATGTCCCACCCTGTACGCGTAGCCAGCGCGCTACGAGGTGTTGCGTGCGCGCTGTGTCTCTTCGTTCACGGCTGCAGTGACGTCGACGGCGGTGCGGTCGAGCTGAGCTGGAAGTTACGAGCTGCGACAGGGTCGCCCGAAACATTCCTGGACTGTGCGATTGGCCTCGCCGGGACGGGCGAGGTCGCACAGATCCGCCTCGAATGGGACGTGGATGGCGTGGTCGGGTCGCGGCAGTGGCGCTGCGACGACGATCATGGTGTGACCGGATTCGAGCTCCCGGAGGGCGAGGCGCTGCTTCAGGTGAGACCTGTCTGCGCGACGGGCGACCCGCTGCCCGCAACGTACACTGCGCCTGCACCCGAGCAACGCGACGTGATCGCGGGCAATACCATCAGCTTGGGCGGCGTCGAGATCCTGCTCGAAGTGTCCTCATGTGATCTTCAACCCTGCATCTGCCAGTAGGGTTGTCGAACGTCACATCGAGCTGGCGCATTCCTTGCCTAGTCGAACCGAGTGAAGAGATATTGGCACCGCGTCGTCCATACGTGGTCCACTAATTGACCCAGGGGAGCAAAACCACATGAAGAATCTTATTGTAGGAAGCTTGATTGCACTGGCTGCGAGCCAGGCTGCTGGTTGCATCATCACCAGCGGTGACGACACGGAAGACGCGTTCATCACGGCGAACTGGAAGATCACCCACCTCGCCCCGGAAATGAACATCTCCTGCCCCCCGGGCTTCGACACGGCCGCCCTCTACAACCAGCCTGTCGACTCGAACTTCAACCCGTTCGGCTCGGCGATCGTCGATTTGTTCGACTGTGAGGCCCACAGCGGCACCAGCGCGCCGCTCGCGCCGGGCATCTACCAGTCGTGGATCGAGATCGCCAACCACGACAACACGTCGGTGTACGCCCAGTCGCTCTCGGCGATCGTCGACGTCATCGACCAGGACAAGACGTTCTCGGCGCAGATCCTCGAGAACGGCGGCTACTTCCAGCTGCAGTGGAACCTGGTTGGCGCCCAGAGTAACCAGAGCCTGTCGTGTGCGGCGGCGGGTGCAGCCGGTGGCGTCGACGTGACCGGCACGGTCGTGAGCTCCACCGAGGCGAACTCCGACGTGTTCGATTGCGAGGACTTCTTCGGCATCACCGCCGGGTATCGCGCGGCCACCTACACCGTGTCCGTGTCGGCACTCGATGGATCCGAGAGCCCGCTCGGCATCGCGCCGGCGATGACGAAGACGATTGGCGAGCGCAACGCAGTGACGAACCTCGGAACGATCAACATTCCAATCGACGGCCTCTAGTCGACTCAGCGGCAGTTTCGGTGAAACGGCGCCCGCCTCGGCGGGTGCCGTTTTTCTTTGCACGTGCAGTCATCGCGAGCGCGGTGAAGTTGCAGGCAGTTTCACTGCGTCTTCAGACTTCCTGTCGACAACACGCCACGAATGGTGCCCGCCCCGCCGAATCCGCCATCGCGCGAGTTCAAACGAACGCGACCAAGTCCTCCCCCGCCTCCTCCTCCACAGCCTCCGAACGTGGTGTCGGCGCCGTTGCCACCTCCCAGCGTAGTTGCACCATCGCCGCCACTCGCGCTGGGCTTCGTCATCGTGTTGCAGGCACCGCCAACCGCCACCACGAGTGCGGGTGGTGAATCCATGCCGCTCGGTGAAATGGGGCAGGCGCCGTAGCCCCCGCCGCCACCGCCGGCAGCGTTGAGTCGCGCACCAGCCAGGAGCTCGATCAAGGGTGACTCGATGAGAATTGCGCCGCCGGAGCCACCGCCGGCGGGCGCGTTCGCTGCGTTGAGATCTCCACCCATTGCGCCACCACCGCCGACGTGAACCACGCCGGTCGCGGCAACGCGAATGCGAACGCCGCCGACGAGCTGCACGCCTCCACCACCGGCGCCGCGATACGCGGTTTGAGGGGCGCTCCCCTGGCATCCTCCGCGAAGCGGCTCGAGGGTGGGCTCCCCGTTCGCAGGTCCGCCGATCGCTCCGGTCGACGAGGTCGAGGTACCTCCGTTTCCTCCTGCCGTCGCGTAGCCACCACCTCCGAAGCCGCCCTGCGCCCAGATGAACTCAGGATAGCCGGCCGAGGCGCCGGCGCGCGGTCGTTCATAGAACCCGACCCCGGGCGAACCGCCTGCCCCTGTACCCTCGCAAATCAAGCCACCTGGTCCTGGCGTAGGGCCGTCGGCCGAGGCGTCGAGTGTTCCATCGATGGTGATGTCGCGACTGGCGACGAATGCGACCGGGAGCGAGCCGACGATGCGCGCGTTCGAGATCGCCCACGATCGCGCCACGAACACACGGAGGTTCGTGCTGGCCGGCTGTGCGATCAAGACCGTCTCGAACGGCATCGTGAGGCCGGTGATCGAGCCAGCATCGGTGTCGATCGTGGCTCCGTCCGGCACCGCAATGTCCGTCAGTCCGTCGGCTGCCGCGAGCTGCGTGGCGAGTCCATTCGAAGGCACGAATGAAGGCGCGAACGATGAACAGTACTCCCCATCGACTGCACATCCGAACGGGCACGTCTCGACGACGACCGCAGTGCCCTCGGCATTGCACGCGGTGAGCTGATCACCCGTGCAATCTGCCAAACCTGCGATGCAGCCGCATCGCTCGATCGGGCATCCATCGGGCGTGATGCTGCATGACATCACCGTATGGCCCGACTCGGCGTACTCGCCGGCCACATCACAGAACGGATACGCCGGATCCGTGCAGTCGCTGTCGCTATTGCAGACATTCACCCGCTCGGTGCAGCCCGCAAGGACTCCGAAACCCACCACCCACCACCCGAGGCGACGTTGCATGCGTCGCATCCTATCGAGCCGAGGCGATGGCACCAATATGTAGTTGGGACCTCCGGGGTTGGTGACATGCGACATGGACCGCTCTATCGGACCCTCTCGTCCGCGGTTGCGTCCGGACCGAAACTCGCTCGCGACTTCGCGAAAACAACGCCCGTTTCGGCGGGCGTTGGTATTTTCGGGGGATGAAGCGACTCGCTGCACTCTCGTTCGGACTGGCGGCCGCCAGCGGCTGCACGAGCCCGGAGGAGCCCGACGAGGCGTTCATCACCGCGAAGTGGTCGGTCATCCATCTCGAGACCAACAGCGAGGTCCTGTGCCCGATCGGCTACGACACGGCGGCACTGTACAGCCAGCCGACCGACGCCGCGGGCAACCCGACCGGAGCTGTGGTCATCGACCAGTTCGACTGCGCGGCGCGGACGGGCACGAGCGCGCCGCTCGTTCCAGGCGTGTACTCGTCGTGGATCGAGATCACGAACCACGACATGACCGACGTGTTCGCGAAGTCTCTGTCTGCGGTCGTCGACGTCACGACCGACGACCGCAACATCACGAAGCAGATCCTCGACGACGGCGGCTACTTCTCGCTGTCGTGGAAGCTCGTCGGCGCGCGCACGGGCGATGACCTGTCGTGCGAGGACGCGGCCGCGACGAGCGGCATCGAGGCGATCGCGACCGACGTCTCGACGCCCAGTAACTCGGCCTCGGACCTGTTCGACTGCGCGGAGGTTCGGGGAGTGACCTCGGGCTACCTCGCCGCGCGGTACACGGTCTCGGTGAAGGCGCTCGGCGAGAACGAGGATCCGGTCGGCTCGGCGCCGCTCCTGAACAACAAGGAGATCCTCGAGCGGAACGAGGTGACCGACCTCGGCATGCTGACGATCGCGATCACCGGAATGTGATCAGCGCGCGAACCGACCCACGAGACGTACGAACACGTCGGTGCGCTGGCTCTCGTCTTCAGTGAGCCCGTACGGATCGTGCATCGAGATCGCGGCGCCGAGCTCGCCGCCCCAGGAGAACGCGCCAACGTCGAAGAACAAGCCAACCGCGGCCTCGTAGGTCGGGCCGAGGTCGCTGTCGTACGTCGTCATGTGCGGGTAGCGAGGCGGGTATGTGCCGCGCTCGGTCCCGCGCGCCAGCTCGATCCCGGCGCCGAGCCGGACCACGAGCGAGATGTCCGGCGCGAGCTCGAATGGCAGGACACCGTGCGCGAGCGCGCGGAAGCGGTCCTGGTAGCGAACGAGGTCCACGAGGGACGCGTTGCGGACGTATGTCCAGTCGGCGCTGACGAGCGCACCGATCGACTCGGAGGCAATGCCCGCCCGGGCACCGAGCTGAGGGTCGAGGTCTGCGCCGACGACGCCGAGAACCGCATCGCCCTGAACCTCGGCAATGGCCGGCCGGGATACCGCGAAGGAACCGAAGATCAGCGTGAGAACGACGGCGCGAATGCGGCAAGAATGCCTCGGGCCGCCCCCGGATCGCACGTGCTAAAGTCACGACGTGAGCGCACGTAGGCCACCGACACAGAGAGCCCGGATGGACTGGAGCCAGGTGAGGATCACGCGCGGCGCGCTGGTCATCCTCGGCCTCCAGATCGGCGTGTCGCTGGTCTGGCTGATGGCGAACAAGGAGCTCAAGGCCCAGATGGCCGAGTACCTGGTCGCGTCGCCGAGCCAGGTGTTCGAGCACGGCCGGGTGTGGACGCTCGTCACGAGCCCACTCTTGCAGATCGACTTCTTGTCGCTGCTGTTCACGGGGCTGTTGATGTGGATGCTCGTCCCGATCCTCGAGCGGTTCTGGGGCACGAGCCGGTTCTATCGGTTCGTGGTGATCACGAGCGTGCTCGGGACGGCCGCCGGGTGTCTGCTCGGCTATGCGATCGGCAGCGATGCGCCGATCTATGGCCTGACGCCGTTCACGTATGCGGCGACGGTCGCGTTCGGCGTGATCTATGCGCGCCAGCCGGTGCAGTTCTTCGGCGTGTTGCCGCTCTCGGGGCGGCAGTTCATGTACGGCATCATCGGGTTTGTCGCGCTGTTCGTCGTGCTGCAGCAGCTCTGGGTGCAGGGCGCGGCATTCGCGGCGGCGATGCTCGGTGCAGCGGTGATGACGTCGAAGCGGTGGAGCCCGGGGCTGGCGTGGAAGCGCTGGCGGATCGCGCGGGCGCGGGCGCGGCTCTCGGTGATCGAGGGCGGGGCGCCGAAGCCGCCGCCAAAGCCGAAGCGCAGCGACGAGCGGTTCATTAACTAGCGGATCTGCGTCGGAAACACGCGCTCCCGGAGGCGTGATACCGTCGGATCCAAATGGAAGAGGGCGACCCCCAGTTCGAATCCGGCACCGGGTTGACCACGCTGTTCGAGGGCGAGTGGGCAACGGTCCGGCGCATGCGCAAGGGCAAGCTCGTGGTGGTCAGCGGTGCGGATCAGGGCAAGGAGCTCGAGATCTCGAAGCCGCGCGTCACCGGCGGCCGCAGCATCATCAGTGACCTGGTCGTCCAGGACAAGGCGGTGTCGGGGACGCACTTCGAGGTCAGCGCGCGGGATGACGGCTATCGCCTGCGCGATCTGAACTCGCGCAACGGCATCTTCGTCGGCGACCTGCGCGTGCGCGATGCGTACCTGCGGCCGGGCACGGTGTTCCGCATCGGCCACACGAACATCCAGTTCCAGACGCTGCAGGATGTCGTCGAGATCGAGCTGTCCAAGAAGGACCGCTTCGACATGATGCTCGGCGCGTCGCCGGCGATGCGCGAGATCTTCGCGCACCTCGAGAAGGTCGCGCCGAGCGAGCTGACGTGCCTCATCACCGGCGAGACCGGCACCGGCAAGGAGATGGTCGCGCGTGCGCTTCACAATGCGAGCGCGCGCAAGAGCAAGCCGTTTGTCGTGCTCGACTGCGGCTCGATCCCGCGCGAGCTGATCGAGTCGACGCTGTTCGGCCACGAGAAGGGCAGCTTCACGGGTGCGGTCGCGCAGCACGTCGGCTGCTTCGAGCAGGCCAACGGCGGCACGATCTTCCTCGACGAGATCGGCGAGCTCGATATCACGCTGCAGCCGAAGCTGCTGCGCGTGCTCGAGCAGCGCGAGATCAAGCGCGTCGGCGGCGACCGGACGCACAAGGTCGACGTTCGCGTGCTCGCGGCGACGAACCGCGACCTGCGCGAAGAGGTCAACCGCGGCGGGTTCCGCGAGGACCTGTACTTCCGGCTGTCGGTCGTCCACGTCGAGCTGCCGCCGATGCGCGAGCGCCGGGAAGATGTTCCGGGGCTCGCGAACCACTTCCTTCGCGAGGTGGCGTCGCGGCGCGGGATGACGATGTCGTGGTCGCAGGATGCGATGGCGGCGCTGATCAGCCACAGCTGGCCCGGCAACGTTCGCGAGATGCGCAACGTCGTCGAGCGAGCGGCCGCGCTGTCGGACGGGCCGGTGATCACGCGCGCCGACCTCGTGTTCGGTCGCGAGATGGGGCCGTCGGTGGTCGTCTCGCACGATCTCGCGCAGGCGGGTGCGCAGGCGGCGAAGCGCGCGGCGGCGGAGCTGTCGGGCGTCGAGCTGCCGCAGCAGTCCGGGCCGGCGATCTTCGACGCGTCGCTGCTGAAGGCCGGGCTTGGCTTCAAGCAGGCGAAGCAGACGGTCGTCGATTCGTTCGAGATCGCGTACCTGCAGGCACTGATGGTGCGCAACGACGGGAACATCACGCGCTCGGCGCAGGAAGCGGGGCTCACCCGCTATCACCTGCGCGAGCTGCTGAAGCGCCACGGCCTCAAGGGCGGCGACATCGAAGGCGCGTAGTGCCTCGCGCCGAGCTCGACCCGGCGCTGTCGGTTCGCGTCGTCGCGGTGCGCGAGCTGCGCTACGACGACCGCGCGCCTCTCGGGGAGGATCGGCCGGAGCACGTGCGCGCGGCGAGCGGGCTCGCGATGTTCGGCGGCAGGCTCGTCGTCGTGCAGGACGACGCGGCGTTCATCGCCCACGTCAGCGAGAGCGAGGTCACCGCGGTCGCTTTGCCGCGCGGCGCGGCAGGGCGGCGACGCTTCGAGGTCGCGCTCGGCAACAAGATGGACAAGCTCGATCTCGAGGCGTGCGTCGCCGCGGGCGACGAGCTGTGGGCGTTCGGCTCGGGCTCGAGCCCGGAGCGCGAGCGGATCGCGATCGTCGGTTACACCACGCGGCTGCACGACGCGCGGCCGCTGTACCGCCAGCTCCGCGAGGAGCTCGAGGGCGCGCTCAACATCGAGGGCGCCGCGATCGTCGGCGGCAAGCCGGCGGAGCCGAGCGGGTCGTTCGTGCCGGGCAGCTCGGCGACGCGGCTGCGCACGTCGGGTGGCCGCCCCGACGAGCAGCTCTGGCTGTTCCATCGCGGCAACACCGGGCCGGACGACCTCGGTCCCGCCGTCGTGATGCTGTCGCGCCGCGCGTTCGCCTCGTGGCTCGCGAGCGAGGCGCCGGTGCCGCCGATCCTGGGACGCGTGCGCTACGACCTCGGCAGCGCACGCGGCGTGCGGCTCGGGTTCACCGACGCGGTGGCGGTCGGCTCGCGCGTGTTCTACCTCGCGGCCGCCGAGGACTCGGCGAACGCGATCGACGACGGCGGCGTGCTCGGCTGCCAGCTCGGCGTGATCGAGGGCGATCGCGTGCGCGCGGCTCCACTCGCGCTCGGCAAGGCCGAGGGGCTGGCGTTCGATCCCGCGGATCCGAGGCGCGCGTGGATCGCGATCGATCCCGACGACGTCGATCTGCCCGCGCAGCTCTACGAGGTCGAGCTCGTCGGGCCCTGGTAGCTCGCGCGTGTTGTACGCTGGAACCATGCGCATCGCGATCATGCTCCTTGTCTGTGCGTGCGGCTCGTCAGCGCCGAAGACCGTCGAGATCCCGACGAGCGAGGGCGGCGAGGATTGCACGTCGAGCATCGAGGACGCGAAGCCCGGCAACGCCGACCGCTTCGCCTTCGAGGCCGACGACGGCAAGCACGGGTACAAGAATGCAAAGGGCGAGGTCGTGATTCCGCCGACGCTGAGCTTTGCCTACGAGTTCAAGCCCGCCGGCATCGCGGGCGTCGTCACCGGCGATGGCCACTTCGCGTTCATCGACCCGAGCGGCAACGAGGTCGCGCGCGCGTACGCGTTCGACAACGGGCCCGACTACTTCCAGGAGGGCCACGCGCGGATCGTCGACGGCGCCGGCAAGATCGGCTTCATCTCGCAGAGCGGGCGGATCGCGATCGCGCCGGCGTTCGATCGGGCCGACAGCTTCTGCCACGGTGCGGCGCGGGTCGAGCGCGACGGCCGCACCTACTTCATCGACAAGCGCGGCGTCGAGACCGCGGAGCCAAACGGAACGCTCGGCGACGGCAGCGAGGAGTGACTACAGATCGGACCAGTCGTTGTCCTTGTCGAGCGGCTGCGCCGCCGTCGGGACGATCGACGGGCTCGACCCGCGGGGCGTCCGCGCGATCAGCGTGCCGCTCGGGTGTGCGACGATGCGCGTGCCGTCGACCTCGATCGCGCCGTTGAACGCTCGCGCGAGCAATGCCGTGTACGCCTCTACCGTCGTCCGAGCCGGTGACATAGGGCGGCTGGATAACACGAGTGAACGACACTCCGGACGCGGTATTTGCGCGAGAGATGCGGGAGTTCGCCGGCGCTAGCGGATCCGCTCGAGGATCTCGTCGCGGGTCGCGACGCCCTTCTCGACGAGCAGCGCGAGCAGCTTGCGCAGGACCTCCTCGTCGCGCTCGACGAGCGCCTCGAGCGTCGAGATCCGGTGCTGGAGCGCATCGATCTCGGCGTCGCGAGGGTGGGGCGTGACCCGATCGCGATCGCCGAGCGCGATCACGCCGGAGCCCGGGTCGGGCACGCCGATGGGCTGCTTGCGCACGCGCGGCGGCAGGATGCCCTCACGCCGGCGCTGCGCCTCGATGTCCATCGGATCGATCGGCCCGGTGATGTCGTCGGGGAGGACGTCGGGCGAATCGAACGTGACCTCGACCTCGCCGCGGCGCAGGCCGGTGAAGCCGCGCCGGTAGTGCTTCGCGAGCGCGCGCTCGATCATCTTCGGTCCCGCGAGGTACGGCCGGATGTTGAGCTGCGTGCGAATGCGCAGCTCGTCGATGAGGCCGAGGTTCGTCGGCTCGGTCATCGCGACATCGAGAAACTTCATCGGCTGCGCGAACGGCACGAGGCTGTGCTGCTCGGCGAGCTCGCCGGGCACGAGGTCGAGCACGCGCGGGTCGATCTCGACGCGATCGAGGTCGATCGCCGGCAGGTTCAGCTGCTGTGACAGCGCGCGCACGAGCTCCGGCTCGCTGACGAGCTTCATGTCGACGAGGGTCCGCCCGAGCGTGCCGCCCCACCGCCGCTGCTCGGCGAGCGCCGCGCGAAGCCCTTGCTCGCTGAGCACGCCTGCATCCACGAGCATTTCACCGAGCTTCTTGCGGGCCATAGTTATGGAGACACTACCGTGGCCTTGCCGGTCGCCGCCAGCGTGCCGAGGAACTGGGCCGATTGCTTGCGGGCCGCGGCGATGTCGAACACGACGTAGTGGCCGTCACTGCGGCTCAGTTGCTTGTACTGGGCGGTCACGGCGGTCACGCCGTTGACGTTGCCGGTGATCGGCGTCGGTACGATGCCGCGGCCGCGCAGCGTCAGGCCTTCGATGTCCCTGGCGTCCGGCAACTGCACGAGGTCGCCGCCGAGCGCGCCGGCGAACGCCTCGAGCGCCGGGTTCGGCGAGTACGTGTCGTCGAAGCCTTCGGTGTGGAAGATGTTGCGCGGCTGGAGCGGCGTCGTGCCGTCGGGCCCCATCTGCGGCCGGCGCACCATGAACGGCGCGTAGTTGATCCCGTCGGAGCGCTCCATCGCCATCTGCGCGAGCGCGAGCGTCGGGTTGTCCTCGTTCACCGGCTCGTCGCGGATGAGCGTCGCGATGAGCGACGGGAAGTCGACGGGCTTCGTCTTGTGCAGGACGCCGAGCACGAACGTGCCGCCGGTGCCCGACAGGATCGCGCCCTTCACCGCGGGCTCGAACGCGATGTACGCGGGGCCGGTGAGGCCACCCTGCGAGTGGCCGAAGAAGTACACGCGGTCCGGATCGAACGTGAGCGTACGCGTGCGATCCTGGTCGGCGATCGACAGGTCGAGCGCGAGGCGCTGCTGCGACCACGCATCCGCCGCACCCTGCAGCGGGTTGTCGCGGCCGGCGACCGGGTTGTTGAAGTTGAAGAACGCGATCGACGGGTCGGTGCCCTTGCCGCGATCGCCGTGCAGCACCTGGTCCGTCGAGATCACGGCGATGCCGACCTGCGCGAGCCGATCCGCGGTGCCGTCCTCGACGAACGACTGCCAGTCGCCACCGGTGCCGTGCTGGTAGAGACAGATCGGCCAGCCCGTCGGCGGCGTCGGCCCGGCGGGCACCGTCAGCGCGAACCGCATCGGCTCCATCCGCGTCATCACCGCGGAGCCATCGGCGCCGATCACGATCTCGCCGCCGGTCGAGATGTACGGCGGCTCGCCCTGCTGGAAGTTCGGCGCCATGTAGTTGCCGGTCCACAGCGTCAGGTTGTCGGTCATCGCGCCGAGCACGACGTCCGTCGCGACCGGCGCCGGCGTCGCGTACACGCCCTTGCGCAGCGCGGGGCCGAACTGCGTCGCGTGCTGCGTCGTGAACACCGCGGCCGACGCGACATCGCCGCGCCCGTCGCCGCCGGTCTCGTCGAGGTACGCGAGCAGCGGTGCGTACACGTCGCGCGCCTTCGCGATCGCGGCGCTGCCGCCCGATCCCATCAGCGCGTCGAAGTCGCCGTCGCGCGCGACCGATTCGCCGTTGTCGCCGCGCACGCGGGTCGTGATCACGAGGGCGTACGTCGTGCCCTCGTCGAGGCCGAAGCCGGGAACCGGCCTCACCGCGAGGCGGTTGTCGCCCATCGTGTGCGTGCCCTCGGCGTAGAACGTCGCGATCACCGGCGTGCGCGTCCCGCGATCGGGCGAGTCCGCATCGATGTTGACGAGGTAGACCGACGCCTTGTCGGTGATCGAGTCCTCCGGCGTCGGCAGGCTCGCCGGATCGAGCGGCGCCGAGAACCGCGCGAACATCGCCTGGTTCAGGCCGAATCCGTCGAGCTCGCGCTCGGCGACGTCGCGCACGGACGTCGCGATCACGCTGTTCGTCGGAAACGCGGACAGATCGAGCGTGCCGTCGTCGTGGCGCCGCAGGTCGTTCGGGAACGGCAGCGCGTAGAAGTCGTCCCCCGGTGTGCCTCCGGGTGCCGAGAAGTAGGCTGTCGGCGGATCGGCGCAGCCGGCGAACAGCACCAGGCACAGCAGGGCCCTCATCATGGTCGGACCGTATCACCGCGGCTCGGCGAAGCGCGGAGGCGTTTGTCACAGACCCAGCGACCAGCGCTGGTCCGCCGGCGGATCGCCGGTGACGTGGCCTCCCGAGCCCTGCGTGGCGAGACAGTCGGCGCTCACGAGCGCGCCGTCGACGGCCGTCAGGCAGCGTGCGTTCGCGGTGCGGATCTGGCCGTTGTCGAGGACGATGAACGTCGCCGCCTCGCCGCGCGGCTCGTCGCACGGGGCGACCGAGACGGACTCCGCGGGGAAGATCGGCGGCTCCGGCTCGCACGGTCCGGCCTCGCAGATCGGCGAGGGCCGGGTCACGTACCCGGTCGCCTGGTCGACGCCGAGGCAGAGCGTGTCGCCGACACGCAGCCGACGATCCGGCGTCGTCTCCCACGCGGGAGCTTGCTCGCACGCGACGATGCGCGGCAAACCGTCGACGATGCCGGCGCAGCCCGCGGCGGTCGCGAGCGGGCCGCGACCCTCGACCGATCGCGTCGGGTACTGTCGCCGTTGCCACGAGATCGGCGACTCGTATCGATAGCCGCCGGAGAGGAAGCACTCGGGGCACGTTCGATAGTCGTCCGGCGTCGGATGCACGACGATCGCGGCATCGTATGGCGCGTACTGCGCGAACGCCGCGAACTTCGCGCAGCTCGTGGCCTCGTCGAGGTTCGCGCTCTCGCGCGAGATCGTGTAGCCGCGAAACGACGCCACGTGGATCGGCCAGGTGACCGCCGGCTGCGCGCGGGTGACCGCGGTGAGCGCGAACAGGGCGGTGAAGTAGTGATCCCAGTACTCGCTGTAGGTGTCGACGGCGACGCTGCCGAGCGTGTCGAAGTGCAGCGCCGTCGCGTCGAGGAAGCCGACCGACGTCGCACGAACCTCGACGATCAGATCCTCGAGCACCGCGACGAGGTCGGCACGCGACACGAACTGCATCGTCATGTCCTGCGGACACAGCGGATCGTCGATCCCGGCGCAGCCGAGCGTGTAGGCGTCGTAGGGGAGTCCCGGCGGCGACGGGTTGAAGCCGCTGCAGCCGTTGGCTTGCTGCCACAGGCACTGCGTCTGGAAGTCGCCGAGCCGCAGGAACAGGAGTGACACGTCGTGCGCGTTGCCGAGGTACCGGTACTCGAAGAAGCGCAGACCATTGCGCTCGACGACGTGTGCCGTCCAGCCGCCGGGGATTGCCGCCGACTCGTACGCGTACGTCCCGGCGCCGGAGATCATGAACGCGTACGCGCGGACGATCCCGCGCTCTCGATCGAGCCAGTACTGCCGCTCGCCCGGCATTCCGAGGTCGCCGGCGGTCACGTAGACCCCGATCACGCGGCGGTGGTGCTCGATGCTCGCGAGCATGTCCGGGTTCATGAACAGGAGATCGTCGTCGGGATGGGCGACGACGAACAGATCCGCGCAGTCAGCGGTTGTGCACGGCGGCGGCTCGAGAGCGCTCCACGAAGGGGGCGCGACATCGACGCAGACGTCACGGCCGTCACGGCCGTCACCGCACGCCCCGAGGACGAGCGCGACGAGCAAGCAGGCGAGACGTTCCATCACGAGCGTCACGAGCGTACCAGCAGCCGCGATTGCTGCCGCTCGACACCGAGGCCGTGTTACACGGATGGCTCGTGCGAGAGCGCTGGATCCTCGTCGCGGCGGCCCTCGGCCTCGTGCTGTTCGGGTTCCCCGGTCTCATGAGCTACGACTCGGTCGCGCAGCTCGACCAGGCGCGGCGATGGGACCTCGGCGACTGGCATCCGCCGGCGATGGCGCTCGTGTGGCGCGCCGTCGAGGTCGTCGTCGCCGGTCCGGTCGGCATGCTGCTACTTCAGATCTCCGCGTTCGTCGGCGGCGGCTACCTGCTGCTGCGTAGCTCGATGTCGGCGCGCGCCGCCGCGTGGACGACGCTCGCGCTCTGCTGGTACCCGCCGATCCTGACGACGATGGGCGTCATCTGGAAGGACTCCCAGATGGCCGGCTACCTGCTGCTCGGCCTCGCGGCGCTGCGCTCGTCGAGGCCGCGCGTGCGCTGGGCGGGCGTCGCCGTCCTCGTCATCGCGAGCGCGATGCGGCACAACGCGGCTGCCGCGACGTTCGCACCGATCCTGCTCCTGTGGAACGCCGAGGCGCCGCAGCCGCGGTGGCGGCGGCTCGCGATCGCGTGCGCGGTGTGGATCGGGATCTCCGCGACGAGCGTCGGCATGAACGCGGTGCTCGCGCAGCGCGAGGAGCATCCGTGGACGCGCTCGGTCGCGGTGACCGACATCGTCGGCATCGTCCGGTGGTCGCCGCCGCTCGACGACGCGTATCTGTCGCGCGTGCTCGCCGGCACGCGGCTTCGCGTGACCGAGAACATCCAGCGCGCGCTGACCGACAAGTACGAGGTGCGCGGCTGGTTGGTCTACTACCAGGGGGCGCCGCCGCTCGAGCTGCCCGAGACCGAGAGCGAGCACGCCGCGACCGCCGCGGCATGGCAGACACTCGCGCTCGCCCAGCCGGGCGCGTACCTGCGGTTCCGCTGGGAGGTGTATCGCCGGGTCATCCATCTCGGCGGCCGCGCGTACGTGCCGCCGCTGCAGCTGACGTTCTCCTACGCGGGCGATCCTGCGCTCGCCGAGAGGATCCGGCATCAAGCGTCGCCGTCGGGCCTGCAGCGGCTCGCGTTCTCGATCGTGAAGAAGGTCGGCGGCGTGCTCTACGTGCCGTACATCTACATCGTCGTCTCGCTCGTGCTCCTCGGGTTCGCGCGCCGGCAGCGGGTCGCGCTCGCGCTCTTGCTCTCGGGCATCTGCTACGAGGCGTCGCTGTTTGTCGCCGCGCCGTCGCCGGACTACCGGTACTCGCACTGGCTCGTGACGACGACGATGCTCGCGGTCGCGCTGATCGTCGCGCGCCGCGCTCAGAACGTCAGCGTGATCACGCCGCCGAGCGTCAGGCCGCCGCCGAGCGCAGCGGTCGCGAGTCCGTAGTCGGAGTGATCGTCGAGGAAGTAGAGCGCGGCGCCTGCACCGGCGACGACGACGCCGGCGACGGTCAGCAGCGTGCCGAGCTTCGTGCCGTGACGCTTGGCAGTCGCGGCCTCGGTCTGGAGCTTCTTCGTCGCGGCCAGCTCGGCGGAGCGCTCGGCGGCCTCGTCCGGCAGCTTCTCGGGTGCGGCGGTGACGAGGCGGACGGCGGCGAGCGTCGCGGCGGTGAGCGCCTCGCTGACGGTGCAGACGTCGCAGCGATCGGCCTCCTGCGAGAGGACGCCGCCGGTATCGGTGCGGACGAGCGTCACGATGTAGCCGAAGCTCGTGCCGGAGCCGGTGAGCGCGGCGAGCAGGACGAGGTCGGCGCCGGTCTGCGTGCGGACTTCCTGCAGGCACTTGCCGACGACGCAGCCCTCGGTCCACTTCGTCGAGTTCGCCATCATCTCGCGCATGCGCTGCTGTGGCGCGAGCCAGTACTCGTTGCTATCGAGCTGCTTCTCGAGGTCGCTCTGGAACTGGCGCTCGATTCCTTCGGGCACGCCTTCGACGCGGACGTCGAGGATGCCGATGATCCGCCGCTTGTCGCCGGCGCCGGGACGCGCGGCCTCGGCGGGCTGGTCTTCCGTCACTGCCGGCTTGGCTTCGGGCTGCGCCTGGCGCTTCGGGGCTGGCTTTCGGGCGCCGGGCGCGGCCGCCGACGTGGCGGTCAGCAGCGCGAGCATCGACAGCGCTGCACAGATCGGGCGGTAGGTCACGCTTCGTCGACTTGCTGGATGAACTGCTTCATCAGTCCATCGATCATGAGGTTGCGGTCCGTGATCTGGTACTTGCCGTCACGCCACCCCGCCTGGACCTCTTCGTAGCGCTTCTCGCCGTCGGCGATCACCGTCTTGTAGGTGCCGACTTTCTTGATGATGTCTTTCTGGTTGCGCACGAAGTACGCGACCATCGATGCGCCGGCCGCGACCGACAGCACGAGGCCGAGCGGACCGCCGAGTGCGTACTTGAGGCCGACGCGCAGCGCGATCGCGAGGCCGGCGCCGATCGCCACCTTCTTCGTGCCCGAGCCGTCGACTACAGAATCTTTCGCAAGCGCCATCGACGTCGAGCCGGACGCGATGAGCAGTGCGATGAAGTTGCCCTTCCGCGTCGTCCAACCGCGGTCGTAATACTCGCGGATCCCCTGCTTCAGGAACGCATCGTACGAGCTGTACAGCCC
>JAEWJO010000407.1 GCA_023386455.1 Pseudomonadota bacterium
CTGCGCGGCCGCGCCGATCGGCAGCAGGGTCTCGTCGAGGACGTCGGACTTCGCGAGCACGACCGCGCGCGTGCGCGTGTTCTCGAGCTCGCGGACGTTGCCGGGCCACGCGTGCGCGGTGAGCTTGGCGAGCGCCGCCGGCGTCACGTAGCGGACCTCCTTGCCGAGGTCGCGGTTGATCTTCGCGAGCAGACCCTCGACGAGGATCGGGATGTCGGTCGCGCGCTCGCGCAGCGGCGGCAGGTGGATCTCGACGACGCGCAGCCGGTAGTACAGGTCCTCGCGGAACGTGCCCTTCGCGACCATCGCCGACAGGTCGCGGTGCGTCGCCGCGATCACGCGCGCCTCGAGCGGCAGCGGCCGGGCGTCGCCGACGCGCTCGAACGTGCGCTCCTGGAGGACGCGCAGCAGCTTCGCCTGGAGCTCCATCGGGATCTCGGCGATCTCGTCGAGGAACAGCGTGCCCTTGCCCGCAAGCTCGAACCGGCCGGGACGGTCGGCGACCGCGCCGGTGAACGCGCCCTTCACGTGGCCGAACAGCTCGCTCTCGAGCACGCCGGGCGCGAGTGCGGTGCAGTTCACCGCGACGAACGGCCGTTCGCGCTCGGCACTCGACATGTGGATCGCCTTGGCAACGAGCTCCTTGCCGGTACCCGACTCGCCGTGGATGAGCACGGGCGCGCGCGTGGTCGACACCGCGCCGATCTGCTTCCACACGTCGCGGATCGCGGCACTCTTGCCGAGGATGTCGCCGCTCTCCGGCCCGCGCGCCGCGAGCTCGACGAGCTGGTCGCGCGCCTCGCGCGAGTCGAGCGCGGTCTTCACGACGGTGCGCAGCCGATCGATGTCGACCGGCTTCACGAGGTACTCGTAGGCGCCGAGCTGGATCGCCTTGACCGTCGACTGCATGTCGTCGCGCGCGGTGACGACGACGATCGACGGCGGGTTCTCGCGCGCGGACAGCGCGGTCAGCACGTCGAAGCCGGAGCCACCGGGCAGGCCGAGATCGAGCAGCATCAGGTCGACGTCGGGCGTGACCGCGGCGACCGCTCCCGGCGCGTCCTGCGCGGTCGTGACGTCATAGCCCTCGCCGCCGAGGAACTTCTCGAGCGTTCGGCGGATGGAGCGATCGTCGTCCACGATCAGGATGCGGGCCACGTCGGTCACCTCTCGTCGTTGTCCACGGAGCGTGCCAGCACAACCCCGCGAAACCGCGAGGAGCCGGACTCGCACAGAGTAACGAAACGTTGCTCTCCCGGGGGCCCTCGGTTCCTATTTGACAGTGAATGAAACAGTGTTACATAGACCTCGTGGACCCAACATGGACCCTTCCAGAGCTCGTCGCCGAGGCGAAGGTTCATCTCGAGGCGCTGCCCGCACCCAAGAATGGCCAGGTCCGCGCGGTCCCAGATGAGCGGACCATTCGCTACTACGCCCAGCTCTCCCTGCTCGATCGCCCGGTCGCGATGCGGGGCCGGACCGCGCTCTACGGCCGGCGCCACCTCGCGCAGGTCGTCGCGATCAAGCGGATGCAGTCGGCCGGGCACAGCCTCGCGGAGATCCAGCAGCTCTGGCCGACGCTCGACGACGCGACGCTGTCGCGGATCACCGGCGTCGCACTCGGCGGCGCCGCGGTCGTGCCGGCAAAGGGCAGGGGACGCAAGGAGTTCTGGAAGCGCGAGGCCGAGCCCATCCCGCCACCCGCGTCGCCGATCGCCACGTCGACCTCGCGCGCACCGAGCGCTGCGTCACCATCGTCCGCGCCCGTCGAGCTCCGGCTCGAGCTCGCACCGGGAATCGCGGTGTCGATCGCGCTGCGCGATCAGATCTCGCTGTCACCCGACGACGTTCGCGCGCTTCGCGCGGCCGCCGCACCACTCGTCACCGAGCTCGCGCACCGCGGGCTCACCTAACGCCGGAAGGCACACCTGGAGGAGGACACCATGATCGCACTCGTACTGATGACGGAGGAGGAGGTGGCGGCGCTCGGCCGCTCGACGGACGACGCGGGCTTCGGCGCGCTGCGCACGGACCGCGGGCTGTTGCCGCTGACGGCCATGGATGTCGATGCGCGCGTGACAGGTGTGATCGCACGGACCGAGATCGCGCAGACCTTCGTCAACACGCTCCGTGCGCCGATCGAGGCGACGTACATCTTCCCGCTGCCGGATCGCGCGGCGGTCCATCGCTTCCGCATGGAGGTCGCGGGGCGCGTGATCGAGGGTGTCGTCGACGAGCGCGGCGCCGCCCGCGAGCAGTACGAGGAAGCGATCGCGGCGGGCCATCGCGCGGCGATCACCGAGGAGGAGCGACCGGGCGTCTTCACGCTGCGGGTCGGCAACCTCATGCCCGGCGAGGCCGCGACCGTGCGGCTCTCGCTCGTCGGCCCGCTGCCGATCGACGACGGCGAGGTCACGTTCCAGTTCCCGCTCGTCGTCGCGCCTCGGTACATCCCGGGTCTCGGCATCGGCGGCGAGCAGGCCGGCCTCGGCCTCGCCGAGGACACGAACCTCGTCCCGGATGCATCGCGGATCTCGCCGCCGGTCCTCCTCCCCGGCTGCCCGAACCCGGTGCGCCTCGGCATCCGCGTCACGCTCACCGATGGTCGCGTTCGCGACGTCGCGTCGAGCCTGCACGCCGTGACGAGCTCGCTGCGCGACGCGCAGGTGATCGAGCTCGCGCATCGCGAGCGGCTCGATCGTGACTTCGTGCTGCGCTGGCGCGTCGACGAGGCGGAGCTGACGAGCTCGCTCGTCTGCGCGGACGACGACGGCGGTGCCGGCGGCACGTTCATGCTGACGGTCGTCCCGCCGAGCGCGCTCGCGATGTCGCAGAAGCCGCGCGACGTCGTGTTCGTGCTCGATCGCTCCGGCTCGATGCAGGGCTGGAAGATGCAGGCCGCCAAGCGCGCGACCTCGCGCATGATCGACACGCTGACCTCGCGCGATCGGTTCAGCGTGATCGCGTTCGATAACGTCGTCGAGCTGCTGCCCGACGCGAGCCTCGCGACCGCCACCGATCGCACGCGCTACCGTGCGGTCGAGGCGCTGTCGAAGATCGAGGCGCGCGGCGGCACGGAGCTCGCGCAGCCGATGAACCTCGCCGTCACGTCGCTCGCCGGCGGCCACGACGATCGCGAGCGCGTCATCGTGCTCGTCACCGACGGCCAGGTTGGCAACGAGGACGGGATCCTGCGCGCGATCCAGCCGCACCTGCGCAACGTGCGCGTGTTCACGCTCGGCATCGATCAGGCCGTCAACGCCGCGTTCCTGCGCCGCCTCGCCGGCGCCGGCGGCGGTCTGTGCGAGCTCGTCGAGTCGGAGGATCGCCTCGACCACGTGATGGCGAAGGTCCACCGCCGCATCGGCACGCCGGTCGCGACCGATCTGCACCTCGCGCCACACGGGCTCGACGTCACGTGGAGCACCGTCGCGCCGGGCAAGCTTCCCGACGTCTACGCGGGCGCACCGGTCGTCGTGCTCGGTCGCTATCGCGGGCGTGCAGGCGACGACGCACAGGTGACGGTGACCGGCACGAGCTTCGGCATGCCGCTGAACGTGCGTGTCGCACGCGAGACGGTGACGTCGGCCGGCTGGCTCGGCCCGAGCTGGGCGCGCGCGCAGATCCGCGAGCTCGAGGATCGCTACGCGACCGGCGCGCGCGAGCTCGAGGGCGAGATCGTGCGCATCTCGAAGCAGTGGACGGTGCTGTCGCGGTTCACCGCGTTCCTCGCCATCGATCGCACCGAGGTCGCCAACAAGGGCGGCTCGCTCGTCCAGGCCGTCCAGCCGGTCGAGAGCCCGGCCGGCTGGGAGGGCCAGGCGCAGACGCGCACGGGCGTGATGAAGAAGAAGGCGATGATGCCGGCACCGGCCGCGGCGTCGCCGGTGATCATGCTGCCGCCGCGCGCCACCGTCGCAGCCGGTCGTGCCGCGATGTCGCCGCCGGCCGGGCCGAGGG
>JAEWJO010000414.1 GCA_023386455.1 Pseudomonadota bacterium
GTCGCGAGGCGTCCGACGGCGTGCTCGCGCAGCAGCTCCTCCATCGTCTCCTGCCGCGGACCGGCGGCGCCCACCGCATCGGTATCACCGGCGTCCCCGGCGTCGGCAAGTCGACGTTCATCGACGAGCTCGGCATGCGCCTCCTCGCCGCCGGCAAGCGCGTCGCCGTCCTCGCGATCGATCCGACGAGCCAGCTCTCGGGCGGCTCGATCCTCGGCGACAAGACCCGCATGCAGCGCCTCGCGCTCGATCCGCGCGCGTTCGTGCGCCCGTCGCCGAGTGGGCTCACGCCGGGCGGCGTCGCTCGCCGCACGCGGGAGACGATCCTCCTGTGCGAGGCCGCCGGCTTTGACGTCGTGCTCGTCGAGACCGTCGGGGTCGGGCAGGGCGAGACCGCCGTCGCGGACATGGTCGACTTCTTCCTCGTGCTCGTCCTGCCCGGTGCGGGCGACGAGCTGCAGGGCATCAAGAAGGGCGTGTTCGAGATCGCCGACGCGCTCGCTGTCAACAAGGCCGATGGCGACGGCGCGACGCGCGCGAAGATCGCGCTCTCCGATCTCCGCAGCGCGCTGCGCTACCTGCCGCGCAAGCGTGCGAGCTGGACGCCGCGCGCGCTCGCCGTGTCCGGTCTCACCGGTGCAGGTCTCGACGAGCTGTGGACGGCGATCGAGGAGCATCGCCAGGCGCTCGAGGCATCCGGCGATCTCGCGGGCCTTCGCGCGTCGCAGCAACGCACCTGGATGTGGGCGCTGATCCGCGAGCGCCTCGACTCCGTGTTTCGCGCGCACCCCGCGGTCGCCGCGGCGCTGCCACGCCTCGAAGCCGCCGTGCAGGCGGGCACGCTCACGTCGAGTGCCGCCGCCGACGAGCTCCTCGCCGCGTTCGGCTCTACGGAATGACCGACTGCCAGGCCTGATCGCCGGACAGCTGCGCGTTCAAGAAGTCGACGAGGCCCGGCGAGTCGGCGAGCGGGAACGGCAACGCACCGTGGCGATCGCCGCCGAAGTAGAAGACGCGGATCTGGGGATTCGCGGTCGCGAGATCGAGGAGGCCGCGCTTGAACCGGTCGCCGTCGATGAAGTTGACGTCGTAGTTCAGCAGCCGGTACAGCGAGCTGGCGGTGACGTCGGCGTACGAGGACAGCACCGACTGGCGCACGCCGGGGTGCCGTGCCGCGATCGCCTGGTACGCCGCGCCGGGACCCTGCACCGCGCAGTCGGCGCACACCTGGTAGACGGTGTCGTCGAGGCCCCACCCGCTGCGCAGATCGTTGCGCGCGATCTGGGAGAGATACGGATCTCGCATCAGCGGCCCGGAGTCCGCGATGAGGAACGGGCTCGGCAGACCGCGCGCCTCGAACGCGCTCGCGATCTGGTGGTAGTTCGCGGTCGCGCCGATGCCGCCCGCGGAGAACCCGGCGACGACGACGCGCGTCGCATCCGGGAACGTCGCGGCGATCCGGCGCGTCGCCACGGTCGCGTTGCGATACCCGTGCTGCTCGTACACCGGCAGGAGCGGATACGCCGTCTGCTTGTCGGCGGTGTGACCGTCGACCGTGCAGTGCGGCAGCACGACGAAGTTGTCGTCGCGGAACGGGTTCGTCGTGTCGTCGGGATCGAAGATACCGGTGTGGCCCTGGTTCGCGTCGCCCCACCACATGTGATCGAGCGGATCGGGCCCCATGCCGACGAGCAGGTTGCCGAAGATCGCGCAGCTCTTCGCGTCGTAGCAGACGCCGTTGCCCTGGAACCAGATGACGAGGTTGCGGCTCTTGCCGGTGAAGCGAACGCCGACGCCCGACGGCGAGCCATCGCCGCACGACATTCCCTCGATCGGGACCCACACCCACTCGTCGAGCTTGTCGACGACGATCGCATCCGCCTCGGGGCCGGCGTCGACCTCCGGCGTCTCCTGAACGCTTCCGTCCGGCTCCGTTGCCGCATCGCCGAGCGACGGCGGGGAGCACGCGGCCACGAGCGCCAGACCGATCATCGCCGTTCGCATGCGCCGAGGTAAACATCATGTATACGTTGGCGTCAAGTGGAACCTCGGGCACCGGGCACTCCCGGCGGGCGCCGGGTCAGCCGTAGCGATACTCGAGCACCGGCTGACGGCGATACAGCCCGTTGTGGGGCTCGTAGTTGAACGGCTGGTAGTGGAGCGGCCAGGGGGTCGCTGTCAGGGTGCCGCCATCGGCGACGACCGACAGCGCCATCGGCGTGACCGACCGGTATGCCGAGTCATAGGGCAGGTCGGCATTCTCCGCCCCGCCCGCCGAGAACAGGTTCAGCAGCATGTGCTCGCCGAGGTCGAAGAACACCTCGAAGCCCGGATCGATCTGCTCGTGTCCGCGGATCATCGCCCTCATCCCGACCCTCTTCATGAACGTCTTGAACTGGTCGCGGCCGAACGAGAACCGCGGGTTCGTCCGCTGCATCTCGACGGGCACGTGGTCGGTCGCGACCGGATCGCTCCACATCATCTGGAACCGCAGCTGGTCGTCGTTGAGGCTCGACAGATCGCGATATCGCTCCGCGAACGTGTCGTCGCGCGGCACGCCGGCGTGGACGAACATCGTGCGCTCGAACAAGAACGACGACGGCATGTACTCGAACAGCTGGCGGTACGCCTCGAGCATCTCGATCGGCACGTACGGCGCGATCGACGCGAGCGCCTCGGCCGGATACACGCCGCTCGTGATGCGGTTATCGATCCAGCGCAGCCACTCGTGGTTGCCGCGCAGCAGGATCACGTGATCCGGCAGCGCCGCGAACAGGTGCAGCGCCGCGCGCAGCACCCCGTCGAAGCTGTATCGCCCGCGATCGATGTAGTCGCCGAGCAGCACGAGCTTGACGTCGGGATGGTTCGCCGGATCCCACTGATGCGCCCACGCGCGCTGGATGAAGTTCGACTGGAGCAGCGCCGCCTTCAGGCAGCTGTAGCAGCCGTGCAGGTCGCCGAGCACGACCAGCTCGACGGGCGCCGTCGGCCGCATCACGTTGACAAATCCGTCGAGGAACCGCGACCCGACCGGCAGCTGCCCGATGTCGGTGATGCCGCTCAGCCGATTCGTGCCGGTCGCGCGCTGCCGCTGCCACGCGGCGATCGCCGCCTGGACGAGGTTGTAGTCCCACTCGATCTGCGCCTTGCGCTCCATCGGGTGCGGCGACAGTGTCTGCTCGATCGGATCGAGCAGCGGATGCGAGAGCGCGACGAGCTCGGGCCACGCATGTGCGGTCACCTTGATCGGCGCCGCCTTGCGATCCGCCCCGACGATCGTCGACGCGTTCGGCCCGAACGCCTTGCCCGCCGGCTTCGCCGTGTAGACGTCGTGCAGCTGCTGCTGCAGCTCCTGCTCGGTCTTCGAGACCTCGCCATCCGCGTGCACGATCGCCGTGACGAGCTCGAGTGCCGTCGCCTGGTCGGCGTGCGGCAGCTTCTTGAACAGCGTGACCGCGCGCGTGTGCAGCCGGCGCGCGATCGACGACGCGTCGCCCGCGCCGACGACCTCGGCGACCTCCATCTCGAGCTTCTTGTACTCGTCGGAGAAGTGCGTCCGCCACCGCGCGCGCTCCGCGCCCGAGCCGATCGCCGACTGCTCGACCATCGCGACGACCGAGTCGACGTACTTCTGGACGAACGCCCACTCGCGCGGATGAAAGACCCCGTCGATGTAGCTCGCGGTCAACATGAGGTCGACCATCGAACCGAACTGCGAGACTACTTCCACCGAACGATCAAACCCGCTCGGTCGCCAGGGCGCAAGGACGGCGTCGGACTATCGCGCCCGCCGTGTCCGGAAAATGCCCGAGTACGTCGTCATCCTCGACGGTTGGACGCTCGCCCGGCGGCGTGGTCGCGACCCGGCTCCGCGCGGCTGCGTGATACGGTTCTAGCTGCCATGGCGACCTCGGATCGCATCTTTCCACTCTGCGAGCTGTTGCTCGGCGCCGCCTACGCCGATGGCGAGCTCCAGTCGCAGGAGAAGACCGAGATCCGCGCGCTCCTGATCGAGCTTGCCGGCGAGGCGCGCGTCGAGGTCGAGGCATGCATCGCCTCGTTCGACCCCGCGACGTTCGACCCGAGCTCGGTGATCGGCCTCTTCGAGAACGATCCGGAAGAGGAGCGCCGCCGGCTGCTCCTCCTCGTCAGCACCGTGATCGAGGCCGACGACGAGATCGACTTCGCCGAGAGCGACTACCTGCGCGCGCTCGCGGCGGGTCTCGGCCTCCCCGACTCCGCGCTCGTCGGCCTCGCCGTCGACATGGAGCTCGAGGAGGTCAAGGACACGTTCGAGGCCGTCCGCAACGGACCGCCGCCGATTCCGACGAGCCGCTGACTCGTCCTCGTCGGAGATCCGCGGCGAATGACGCTCGCTCCGGCGTCGACGAAGCTCGACGGTTCTTCAGTCGTGTCGGACAGAATCAGCCAGCACGTCGTCGTGGATCGTTTGCGTCGCGCGCGATAGGCGACGCCATGAATTATCTCTCCTCGCTTATCTTGCTCGCCCCGCTCGCGGCATGTTCCGCGGCCGGCACCGGCGGCGCCGTCGATCCCGATGCCGGTGGATCCGGCGACGGCGTCGGCGTCGACGCGTCCACGCCCGTCGGCCCCGATCTCTCCTGCCTGTCCCAGCCGCAGCCGTCGCCGACGACCGCCGTCGATCCGATGGTGCTCGCCGGCCGCGTCGTCGAGCTCACGACCGCGGGTGTGACTGCCGTCGACGCGGCCGACGTCGCGCTGTTTCGCGCCGGCCAGCCGATCGTGCTCGCGCGCACGAACAGCGCCTCGAACGGTGCGTTCGCGACCGGTGCCGTCACGACCCACGGCAATGCCGTCCACGCGTATCTCAAGGCGACGAAGCCGGGCTATCGCACCGCGTTCTACTACCCGTCGTCGGCGTTCACCGCCAACTCGACGACGCTCGCCGTGCCGATGATGTCCGACTCGGTGTTCGCGACGGTGAAGACGCTGCTCGGCGCGACGCAGAACGACGCGCGCAACGGTGCGCTCCTCGTCGGGGTGCTCGACTGCAACGGTCACCCGCTGACGGGCATGACGCTCCACGTGCGTCGCGGCATGCAGTCCGTCGGCCACGCCTACGATCTCGGCACGGTCCTGCCGGCGGCGACCGGGGTGTTCATCGTGTTCGACGTGCCCGACGGCAAGGTCCGCGTCTCGGCGATGTCGCAGGCGACGGGCGAGGAGCTGCCGGAGCACGACGTGGTCGTCCGCGCGTCGGATCCCGAGTGTCCGACCTCGCGTGGCACGTTGACGTCGACGATCGTCGAGCCCAGCGCCTAGCCCGAGGTCGTCGAAGGATCGGTCGCGATCGGTTCGACGATCAGGATCGGGGTCTGCGGGACGACGCCGACGACGTTGCAGCTGTCACCGGCAGCAACCCTGGCATTACCAAAGCTCCGCGCCTGGAACGTCTGGCTCGCCACGCTCACGGCACCCTTCGGTACGCCGACGATCTCCGTCTTCGCGACGGCGGTGCGTCCGACCTGCAGGTTCGCCTGGATCTCGTTGTGATGACCGTCGCCCTGTCCGGAGGCCGAGACCTGCTCCTCGCCGAACAGCCCGTCGACGGGCTTCGCCTCGCCGCCCTCGTGCAGGTACTCCGACCACATGCGGCGCAGCGCGGCCTCGTTGCTCGTGAGGAAGAGCTGCTTGCGGGCGGTGCCGAGCATCTCCTTCACGCGCGCGTACATGTTGTTGTTCGACTTCTCCATCCGCGCGCACTCTGCGGTGATCGCGGCGAAGCCCTTCACGGTCCTCTCGCACTCGCTCGGCGACATGATCGTGCCGGCCGCCGTGCCGCCCTTGTTGCGGAGCGCGGTCAGGTTCTCGATCGTCTTGCTGAACAGCGGCCCGAGGCGGCCGAGCTGGGCGAAGGAGCCGCCGCGCTTTCCGATCTCGGCGGTGAGCGCGAGCACATCGCGCGTGTGCTGGAGCTGCTTTAGCTCCTTGGACTTGAACTGGTGGGTCGCCGCGGCCGCCTCGTTCGACGGCGGAACCTTGCTGAGCTCGACGAGACCGCTCACCGGGAGATCGAGTGCCTTGTCGAGGAGCATCTCGGCGATGCCCGTCAGCGCGAGCGTCTCCTTGATCGCGAGGCCGTGCGGGCCGCTCACGAGGGCCATCGCCTTGCTGACGCCCTTCTCGAGGAGCTTGTCGACCATCTCGTTGGCCTTGTTCTTCGTCTCGTCATGCTTCGCGAGCGCGGCGAGGAGCTTCTCGCGTGCGTCGCCGTAACGTTCGGCCAGCTCGTCGTAGGCGGCGAGGACGCCCTCGGGGCCGGTCAGCATCCCGATCATCTCGCCGATCTTCACGCCGCCGTTCGTCGCGGTCGCCGCGAGCTTGGCCTGGGCCTGGTGCGTCGTGCCGATCTGCTCGTCGATCTTCTTCACGTCGACCGTGTCGTTCGACGTCGCCAGCGGTTCCTTCTCCTTGCGTGCGAGCCCACCGCTCGCGCCGCTGACCGTCGCCGGCGTGCCGCTGACCATCGCTGCCGCGGCCACGTCGGCCTCGGCCTCGAACGCGTCGCCGGGCGCCGACACGGCGAGCTTGAACTGCGTGCGCTCGCCTCCGCCCGATTGGTGCACCGTGTGCGCGACCTCGTGCGCGATCAGGTTCTCGCCCGACGAGGAGCTCGGATCGTACTGGCCCGCCCCGAAGTGAATGTCGCTGCCGACCGTGTACGCGCGCGCGCCGACCGCATCGTTGGCCGCCGCCGACTCCGCGCCGGTGTGGACGCGAACGCCCGACAGATCCGCGCCGAGCGACGACTCGAACTTGCGCATGAGCGTGCCGGGCAGCGGCGACCCGCTCGACGACGACGTCGCGGCAACCGCCTGCTCGGCACCGTCGGCGACGCCGTTACCGTCGCGCGGCATGCGCGACAAAAAGCCATCGAACACGGAACGCGACCGATAGATCGGGCCGCCGACCTCGACGCGCTCCTCCGCGCTTCCCTGCACGCCGTTCGTCCGTCCGATGTGGTTCGAGCTCGCATCGTGACCGAGCGCTCTTCGATACAGCTTGCTGCGGCGATCCAGGCTCATGCATCCCCCGTTGCCGCGCACGTGTCGCGAGGCACCGGAAGACCGTACGCACGCGCTCGCCACGGCGGCAGCGCATGAACATGCTCCCCTACCGCAAGATGCCGTGCTTCAAGGCTTTTGCGACGGCTTCGGACTTCGTGTGCACGTGCAGCTTGTCGTAGATGCTCCGCACGTGATTGCGCACGGTGTTGATCGTGATGCCGAGCGAGTGCGCCGCATTCAGGTAGCTGTGGCCGTCCGCGAGGAGCGCGAGCAGCTCGACCTCCTTCGGCGTCAGGTCGTGCTCCGCCACCGGCGCACGCAGCTGGCGGAACACGCCGAGCACCTTGCTCGCGATCTCCGGCGAGATCGGTGCGCCGCCGCCGTGCGCGTCGCGGATCGCCTCGAGCAGCCGCGGGCGTGGCGCCTTCTTCAAGAAGTAGCCACACGCGCCGTTGCAGATCGACTCGAAGACCTTGTCCTGCTCCTCGTACACCGTCAGCATCAGCACCGCCGCGCGCGTGTGCTTCTTGCGCAGCTGCGCGACTCCGACGGAGCCGAGCATCCCCGGCATGTGGATGTCGAGCAGGATCACGTCGGGCGACGCCGTGGGCCGCGCCGCGAGCGCCTCCTCGACGGTGCCGTGCTGCTGCGCGCACCGCATGTCGGTCTCGTCGTTGATGAGCGAGGCGAGCCCGCCGCGCAGCACGGTGTCGTCGTCGACGATCGCGACCTCGATCATGCTTGCTCCGTATCACATGCAGAGCGGGCCACCCAGCGCATGTTCATGTCAGACCCGCAGCACGATCTCGGTGCCCCGGTCGACGCGGATATCGAGCGTGCCGCGTGCCTCTGCCGCACGCGCACGCATGTTCTGCAGGCCGTTGCCGGATCCCGACAGCGTCGTCTCGTCGAATCCGCGGCCGTCGTCGCGCACCGTCGCGACGAGCCCGCTGCCCTCGGCGCGGAGCGCGATGTCGACGCGCGTGGCGCCCGAGTGCTTCGCCGCATTCGTGATCGCTTCCTTCAGCACGAGGTAGAGGTGCCGCCGCCGGTCGGGATCGAGCTTGATCCGCGCCGGATCGGTCGGCGCCGTCACCGACCACGCGATGCCGCGCGCCTCGAGCACGTCCGCGGCGAACGTTCGCAGCCGCACGATCAGGCTCTGCAGATCGTCGCGACGCGGGTCCGTCGACCACACGATGTCGCTCGCGACGTCGACGAGCTCTCGCGCGCTCGTCCCGATCACCTCGAGCTGGCCGTCGATCGCGCCGGCGTTCTTGCGCGCCGCGACCTCGGAGAGGATCGCGATGCGCGACAGACTCGATCCGAGCTCGTCGTGCAGATCGGTCGCGATCCGCCGCCTGACGCGTTCGAGCGCCAGCATGTGCGCGAGCCGCCGCCGGTACCACGCGTATGCGAGCAGCGACGCCGCCGCCGCGCATGCCGCGATGAACCACCACCGGCCCCACACCGGCGGCGTCACCGTGAACGCGACCGTCGCGCTCGGCGACACCGCGCCGTGCGCATCGACGACGCGAACCTCGAGCTGGTAGTCACCCGGCGCGAGCTGCGCGAAGTGCAACACGTGCTCCTCGACCGGCGCGCTCCACGCGCCACTGAGCCGGTACTGAAACCGGATCCGGCCGATCGCGAAGTGCGGGCTCGCGAGCTCGACGTCGATCGCCGCCTCGTCGTGTGCGAGCTCGAGCGGACCGATGCGCTGCTCGCCGGCCGGCGACAGCCGCTGCGGAACGCCGGCAACCGAGATCCGCATGATGTAGACCTGCGCCGGCGGCACCGGCCGCTCCGGCCGCGGCACGAGGGTGGCCGTGCCGCCCTTGGTGCCGAACCACAACACGCCGTGGCCGTCCCGCGCCGAGTCGATCACGGTATCGTTCCGCAGCCCGTCGGCGGCCCCGTAGCGCACGATCTCGTCGGTCGCCGGATCGATCCGCGCGATGCCGCGGGACGTACCGACGTAGATGCGCCCCTGCAGGTCGTCGATGATCGACAGTGCCTGGTTCGAGCCGAGCTCCGCCGCCCGGTAGTGGCGCGGCACGGGATGCAGCGGATCGTCGAGGCGCACGACGCCTCCCGTCGACGATGCGATCCAGAGCCGCCCCGCGCGATCGAACAACAGCGCGCCGATCTCTCCGCCCGCGAACGCATCGCGCCGCTCCGGCACGCCGTCCGTCACCCGCACGAGCTCGCCCTGCGAGTACCCGATCCACACGTTTCCGGCAGCGTCCTCGGCAAACGACTCCGCGAAGCTCGTCGGCCAGCCGTCGCGCAGCGCGACCAGCGTGTCGGGGTCGTGGTTCCAGCGCGAGATGCCGGTCATGCTGCCCGTCGAGAACCAGATGTCGCCGCGCCGGTCCTCGTACGCTCGCAGGATGTCGGCGCCGGTCGGCGCGATCAACCGCTCGCCGGGCGTCGTCGCGAGATCGTCGAGCCGCGCGACTGCCGGGTACCGCGCGATGCCATCGCCCGACGTCCACCACCATCGTCGATCGCGCGCGAGCACGATCGTGTGCCGGTGGCCCCAGCCCCAGCCGCGGGACCCGGCGGGGAGCGGCGGATGCACCGCGACGAAGTGATCGCCGTCCCACCTGTGGACGGTGTGCCCGTTCTCGCCGAGCGCGACCGGATACACCTCGTCGCCGTCGTTGACGAAGTCGTACACGAGCCGCGAGGCGAGCCCGTCGGTCGTGTCGTACGAGACGAGTCCGTCGGGCGCGAGCCGAATCACGCCGTGCGAGTCGGTCCCGAACCACAGGTTGCCTGCACTGTCCTCGACGCTCGGGCCGGGCGCACCTTCGGCACCGATCTGCTGCGCGCTCAGCTTCTCGAGCTTGCCGTCGCGCCAGCGGTGCAGGTGCTGCGCGGTGCCGATCCAGATCGTGCCCTGCGAGTCCTCGAGGAGGTGCCGGCGCGCGAAACCCTCCGGCTCGAGGTGCCGTCCCTCGGGCGACTCCCACAGCGACTCCGTCGGCGCCAGCGGCAGCTTCAGGGCGAGCACGCGGCTCTTCACGTGCGCGACCCACAGCGTGCCATCGCGCGCGACGAGCACGCCGAACACGCGGTCGTCGGGTTCGCCGGGCGGCGCGAATCGGTACGACGTCAGCTCGCCGGTCGCGGTGCGGTGCACGAGTCCCCTGTACGTGCCGAGCCACAGCGAGCGGTCGCGCGGGTCGTAGGCGATCGAGATCACACCGGACGGCACGGGCACGTCCGTGACGACGCCGCGCTCGATCCGCTGGAGGCCGCGCCGCGTCCCGGCCCACACGACGCCGTCGGGATCGACGAGGAGACCGAAGGTCGCGTCCTTCGTCACGGCGCGAAACTTCGGCCGCACGACGCGATCGGGATCGAGCACGGCGACCCCGCCGTCGGTCGCGACCCACACGCGGCCGTCGGACGTCGCGCAGACGTCGTAGGCCTCGGCCGCGGGGAGACCATCGGCGATGCCGAAGCTCTCGAACCGGCGGCTGTCGAACCGGCTGACGCCCTCCGCCGTCGCGAGCCAGAGAAACCCGTGCGCGTCCTGCGCGCCGCGCTCGACGCGGTTGTTCGCGAGGCCGTCCGCGGTCGTGAACACGCGCACGGGAAGCCGCTCGGCACGCGCCCGTCCGCTCACGGCGAGTACGAGCACGCACGCGGCGAGGACACGCACCGCGTCGAAGCGTACCTGATGCCTGACGCCCGGTGTTGCCTCCAGCCTGATGCCGAGGCTCCCAATAGCGGACCGCCGGCACGCTCCTCATAATCGCGCGCGATGAAGTTGCAGATCTGTCGCCTGGCCCTCGTGACGACCGTGCTCGTCGCGTGCGGCAACAGTAACGACAACACCGCGCCCGATGCCTCCATGCCCGACACGGGCCCCGTCCTGCCGAAGTGCTCCGACGGCCAGGACAACGACGGCGACGGCCTGATCGACTTTCCTAACGACCCGGGCTGCATCGCGTCCAACGCCGACGACGAGGACGACGACTGTCCGAGCGGGCCGCACTGCCCGCAATGCGGCAACGGGATCGATGACGACCTGAACGGGAAGATCGACTACCCGGCGGATCCATCGTGCTCGTCGGCCGCCGACGACCAGGAGTACCTGCACAACCCGGTCGCCTGCGGCGCGGGCCTGATGATCAAGGACGTGCCGGCCACCGGCTTCGACATGGTCACGCTCGACGCGACGAGCAAGTCGGGCGTGATGACCTCGTGCGGCGGCAACAACGCACTCGCGTACGCGTACGAGATCCATATCGCGCGCACGACGGTGCTCGTCGCGAGCACCGATGACCCGGGCACCAGCGCCGATACGGTGCTCGACCTGCGCGGCTCGATGTGCAGCGATCCCGGCTCCGAGATCGTCTGCAGCAACGACATCAGCGCGTCGAACAAGCGCTCGTCCATCGCGCAGCTCGTCGCCCCCGGCATCTACTACTTGATCGTCCAGGGCGCCAACAGCTCCGCCACCGGCACGTACCGCGTCAACATCAGCTTCCTCGCGCCGGAGGGCACGGCGTGCACGGATACGTCCGAATGCGGTCCCGGTCTGTTCTGCCGCGTTCCGCTCGGCGAGAGCACCATGGAGTGCTCGAGACCGATGTGCAGCGACGGCGTCGATGACGATGGCGACGGCAAGAACGACTATCCCGACGATCCTGGTTGCACCAGCACGCTGGACAACGACGAGGACGACGACTGCCCGAACGGACCGAACTGCCCCGAGTGCGGCAACGGGATCGACGACGACACCGACACGCATGCCGATTACCCGGCCGATACCACCTGCCTCAGCGCCTCGGGCACGACCGAAGCGTGTCCGAGTCACGAGGCGGTCGCCATCCTCACGGCACCGACGACGTCGGGAGACACGACGACGGCGACCGACGATTCGACGCCGACGTGTGGCTGGTCGAACGCGACCGCACCCGATCTGATGTACCGCCTCGATGTGCCAGCGACGACGGTCCTGCACCTCGACCTGACGGTCAACTTCGACAGCGTGACCGCGCTCTACAACTCGACGTGCGGAGGCACCGCGCTGTCGTGCAGCGACCCCTCGAACATGACGGTCAATAACCTCGCGGCGGGGACCTACTACTTCCTCGTCGACGGCTACTCGACGGGCAAGGGCCCGTTCACGATCAACGTGTCCGGTACGATCGCGAACGGTGAGAGCTGCGATAGCGCCCTCGCGCAGTCCGGCGCGCTGACGTGTGCGACCGGCTATGTCTGCGCTGGATCGGTCGGCTCGCGCACGTGCGCACCGACCGCGTGCAACGACGGCGTCGACAACGATGGCGATTCCAAGGCCGACTTCCCGGTCGATCCGGGTTGCACGAGCATCAGCGACAACGATGAAGCCGACACCTGCCCGGCGGGTCCGGGCTGCCCGCAGTGCAGCAACGGCCTCGATGACGACGCAAGCGGCCAGACCGACTATCCGGCCGACCCGAGCTGCACGTCCGCGTCCGGTGCGATCGAGCGCATGTGTCCCGCCGAGCAGGACCTGCTCGCGCCGATCACGACCGGGACGATCATGGACACGCTCGTCGGTGCGCACGACGATCACGACCCGAGCTGCGGCGGTGAGGGCGGCCTCGACCGGCTCTACACGCTGACCGTCCCGGCGCTCCAGCGCCTGCACCTCGACACCGAGGGCTCTGCGGTCGACACGCTCGTCTCGCTGATGACGGCAGCGTGCAACGAGCCGAGCGTCCAGTGCGACGACGACGGTGGCAACTCCTCGGGCGCGTCCTCGATCGACCAGAACGACGTCGCCGCCGGCATGTATGTCGTCGCGGTCGACGTCTACAGCTCGTCGGTCACGCCCGACACCTTCAACCTCAACGTCTCGGGCGTGCTCGTGAACGGTGCGAGCTGCGAGCCTGCCGACACCCTCGGCGGCGCGTTCGTCTGCGACGTGACCGCGCCGTGTTCGGGCCCGGTCGGCTCGAGGCACTGCACGCCGCCCGCCTGCAATGACGGTGTCGACAACGACCTCGACGGCAAGGCCGACTACCCGAACGATCCGGGCTGCGACTTCATCCTCGATGACGACGAGAGCGATCCGTGCCCCGGTGCGGGTTGTCCGGTGTGCTCGAACGCCGCCGATGACGACACCGACACGAAGACCGACTACCCGGCGGATCCGAGCTGCTGGGCCGCGTCCGGCTCGAACGAGGCGTTCTGTCCGCCCGAGACCAACCGCACGATCCTGATCGTGACCCCGAGAACCACGGGAACGACCGCGGGCGCGACCAACGACTTCACCGGCCAGAGCTGCCAATCGAACACGAACAACGACGTGACGCTGGCCCTGAACCTCCCGGTTCCCGTCGACACGTTGACGATCGACACGATCGGCTCGGCGCTCGCCGACACCGTGCTCAGCGTGCGCGACGCGAGCTGCGGCACCGAGCTCGATTGCGACGACGACGGTGGCGGCAGCTTCCGCTCGCTCGTCACGCTCAGCAGCGTCGCCGCGGGCACCTACTCGGTGATCGTCGACGGCTACGACTCGAACACGGGGGCGTTCGTGCTCAACGTGCTCGGGACCGTGGCGCCGGGGACGGCGTGTACGTCGCCGCTGTTCGTGACCGGCGTGCTCGAGTGCCCGTCGGGCACGAGCTGCATGTCCGGCACGTGTCAGTGACCGCGCAGGCCGTGCTTGCGAAGTAGCTTGCTGAGGTGGACGCGATCCATCGACGCGAGCCGCGCGGCCTCGGAGACGTTGCCGCTCGCGCGCGCCATCAGCTCGGCGAGGAAGCCGGCCTCGAACGCATCCATCGCCATCGCCTTGGCCTCCCGGTAGCTGGCGCGCGGAGCCGACGGCGCGTCGGTCGTCTCGGTCTCGCGCGGGCGGAGCAGGGCGAGCTGCTCGACGCGGTGACGCAGCTCGCGCACGTTGCCGGGCCAGCGGTACTCGGTGAGCTCGGGGAGCAGGCTCGCCGGGATCCCGCTGCCGTCATCGCCGATGAACGCGCGCCAGAAGTGATCGGCGAGCAGCGGGATGTCGTCGGCGCGTTCGCGCAGCGGCGGCACGACGACGGGAAACGCGTTGAGCCGATAGAATAGATCCTCGCGGAACGCACCGCTGTTGACCTCGAGCTTGAGGTCGCGGTTGGTCGCCGAGATGATCCGGACGTCGACGGCGCGCGGCCGATCCGCGCCGACCGGGCGGACCTCGCGCCGATCGATCGCACGCAGCAGCTTCGACTGCAGCTCGCGCGGCAGCTCGCCGATCTCGTCAAGGAACAGCGTGCCGCCGTGTGCCTCCTGGAACGCGCCGTTGCGTCGCTCGAGTGCGCCTGCGAATGCGCCGCGCTCGTGACCGAACAGCTCCGACTCGATCACGCTCGCCGCGGCCGCACCACAGTCGAACACGACGAACGGTGCCGCGGCGCGCGGACCGGCCTCGTGGATCGCCTGCGCGGCGAGATCCTTGCCGACGCCCGACTCGCCGAGCAGCAGCACGGTGACGTCGGCGCTCGCGACCTGCTCGAGGAGCGAGAACAGCCGCCGGGCCGTGACGGTGCGGCCGAGCAGCGGCCCGAACCGGGGCGCACCGCTGAGCGACAGCTCGACGCGGCCGCGCTGGAGCTCGATGCGAAGCCGGGTCGAGCCGACGTCGATCGCATCTCCAGGGGCGACGTACGCGGACTGGACGCGGCGACGATCGACGCGCGTGCCGTTCGTGCTGCCGAGGTCGGTGACGAGGATCCCGTGCTCGGTCATGCGCAGCGTCGCGTGGTGCCGCGACACGGTCGGGTCGGTGAGGCGCAGGTTGGCCGACGCCGCGACGCCGACGACGACCTCCTCGCGATCGATGCGCAGCGCGTGCCCGCGATCCGGACCGCGGAGCACGACGAGTCGCATCTCCGGCATCGAGAGCTCCCCGGGCCCTTTCGACAGGATCTGTGTGGACTCGGCGGCGGCCACCCGGGAGTACTGTAGCAACGCCCGCCGAGCTAGACTGCCCGGGGATGGCTGACCCGACTCACTTCGGGCGATTTCGCCTCGTCGCACGTCGCGCCGCCGGCGGGATGGGCGAGGTCTGGCACGCCGTTGCCGAGGGTCCGCGCGGATTTGCGACGAACGTCGTCCTGAAGCGGGTCCGCCCCGAATTCGCGACGGATTCCAAGTTCATCGCGATGCTCGCAGCGGAGGCGCGGGTCTGCGCGCGGCTCGATCACCCGGGCATCGTGAAGGTCTACGAGTTCGGGGAGGTCGAGGGCGAGCACTACCTCGCCATGGAGCTGGTCGATGGCTGGGACCTCCACGAGATTCTCGCGGGGTTCGAGCGCGCCGGCCGTCTCCCGCCGGTCGCATTCCTGTCCTACGTCGGCGCCGAGCTCGCCGACGCGCTCGCGTACGCGCACGCGCTGACCGACGACCACGGACATCCGCTCGGCTTCGTCCATCGCGACGTCAGCCCGGGCAACGTCATGATCAACCGCCAGGGCGCGGTGAAGCTCGTCGACTTCGGCGTTCACACGATTCGCGACCGCAGCGCCGAGGAGCGCACCGCCGTCGGCGTGCTGCGCGGCACGCTCGCCTATATGTCGCCGGAGCAGGCGGACGGCCAGCCGGTCGATCACCGCAGCGACGTGTTCTCGCTCGGCTCGGTGCTCTACGAGGCGCTCACCGGGCAGCGCCTGTTTCGCACGCCGAACGATCTCGAGACGCTGCGCCGCGTGCGCGAGGCGGTCGTCCCGCCGCCGTCGAGCCACCGCGGTGACCTCGATCCGCGACTCGATCGGATCGTGCTCTCGATGATGGCGCGCTCGCCGGCGGATCGCACACCGAGCTGCGACGAGGTCTCGCGCGCGCTGCGGCCGTTCGCGCAGGAGGCGGGCGTCGATGCAGCGTGGGTTCGCGCGCTGCTCGCGAGCCTCGATCTCGAGGGTGCCGACAAGCTTCGCTCGGTCGAGCGCCGCGAGACGCAGCCGCTGATGCCCGCGGCGCCACCGGGCCGGGCCGTGTGGCTGTGGGCCGCCCTCGTGACCGCGGCGATCGCGTCACCGTACGCGATTCCCGCGTGCAACGCACCGCAGCCGACGCACGCGGCGCCGGTCACGCCCGACGCTGCGGAGCGGAAGTGACGACGAGCCGCTGCGCGATGCCGGCGACGCCGCAGCCGACGCACGCGAGCGCGTGAAACGCCTCGCCGAGAGCGCGGAACGCGCCACTCGAGTCGTGCGACGCACTGAGCGAGAACGTCGCGTCGTAGCAGAGCCAGCCGAACAGCGAGGCGGTGAGCAGTGCCCACGGCCACGCGATCGCGGCGCCGCGGAGCGCGAGTGCGGTGAGCAACACCGGGGCGAGCAGCGAGATCGAGATCGCGTCGGCGAGCGCGTTCGCGAGCCCCATGATCGCGTGCGGCGGTCCGGTCACCAGCTGCGGCACGTGGATCCACACCGCGGGCAACGTGATCGACACCGCCATCGCCGCGGCCACCGCGCGGACGAGCCGGCGTGTCGTGCGCGTACCGGGCAGCTCGAGGCCGCCGACGTACCACGCGCGCGCCATCATCCATGCCCCGAGGACGCCGAGGACGTCGGCGGACAGCACGAAGCCTGCCTCGATCCTCCGTCCCTCGTCGACGATCAGGTGGCCGTAGATCACCGCGTCGCGCAGGACGAGCAGCGCGTAGCTCGCGGCGACCAGCGCCCAGCCGCGAAACAGGTGCTGGTGGAACCCGAACGACAGCGCACCGACCAGGCAGCCGAACAGACCGACGACCTTGCACGCGCGGACGATCCCGTCGACGAGCGGCCAGCGCAGGTCGGCCGGTGCGAGCGCGGCAGCGACCAGCACGATGACGAACGACGCTGCGGCGGTCGCCGCGAGCACCACGTACCGCACGGGCCACACTGTATCCCGCCGCGGCTCGAGGCGTGCCTAGAAGATCACCTGGAACTCGTCCCAGGCCGGCGTGTGGTTCGCCTCGGTCTTCGGCTGATTCCACAGGTAGAGCGCGGGGTACGACGTGATCGTGCCGGTCGCGTCGACGGTGATCGGCGCCACGTAGATCTGCGGCTTGCCGCCCGGCTGGCGCATCGACGAGAACGTCAGCCAGTAGTACTTCGTGGTTCCGGCCATCTGCACCGACGGCGACCACTTCGGCCACGAGTTGCCGACACCCGGGCTGACCGCCGTCGTGCACTCCAGCGGATCGTTCGCGACGAGCCGCGTCGGGGTGCCGCCGGCCCGCGGCACGAGCAGGACCTCGACGAGCGGGTTGTTGTACGGGTTCTGGGCCGCCGGGACGCGGACGAACGCGACGAGCTCGTCGTCGTCCGAGAACGCGGGATACGATTCCGAGTAGCTCGCATCTGCGGCGCCGGCCAGCCGGGTCGCCGTGCCACCCGAGCCGCCGTTGTACGGGACCGTGAAGATGTCGCCGTGTCCGTTGTCGAGGTTCATGCCGCTCGTGACCAGCGATGCGGACGTGTACGCGATCGTCACGCCGTCGTGACTCCACGTGCCGGCGCCCGCCTGGCCCGTATCGCCGGTCCGCGCGACGACGCCCCATCCCGTACCCTGCGCCGTCGAGGTCGCCTCGAGGTTCGTCCAGATGATCTGCGGAACGTTCGACACCGGGAACATCGACAGCATCATGTGATCGCCGTTGGTCCAGTGCGCGCCCGAGTAGAACGGCGCCTGCTGGTTCGGTGACCGCGCGATCAGCGTCTTCGCCGACGCCGAGAGGAACGGCGGCTGGCTGACGGTCCCGTCGAGCGAGCGCATGTCGACGTGCGCGTTCCGCCCGTCCTCGGCCGTCGGATTCGCCGAGAACGCGACGTACAGGCCATCGGGCGTCGACGTATGACAGCCGACGCACTGCACGCCGCCGCCGACGTTCGCCGGGCCCATCACGTCGTACACCGTCTCGTCGCCCATCTTGAAGCCCTTGAACGCGGACGTCGTGCCGGTCGTCCCGCTCGTCCAGTAGACGATCGTTCCGGGCGCCTCGACCGGCGCGATCTTGAACGTGCCCGTCGCGCTGATCGTCGGCAGGCCATCGAGGGCCGTCCCGTTCCACTTCGCGCCACGGATCCGGTACTCGATCGTCTCGCCGATGAGCGCCGTGTTCATCGCATCCCAGATCGGCTTGGGCACGATCCACGTCGTCGACGTCGTGTACGCGACGAGGTCATGATCGATCGACGCCGTGCGGAGCCGGATCTCGAACAGGTTCTCGCCGTTCGCCGGCAACAGGCGGAACCGCTGGCGCAGGAAGTTCTTCGGCAGCAGCGCGCCATTCGACGGCTCGGCGACGCACGGGCCGCCCGGATCGCCGATCGTGTCGGCGCCGAACAGGGTGTCGGCGTCGCTCGGCGCACCGTTTCCGACGATCGGCATGCTCGGAAACACCTCGATCGGACCCGCGTCCGGAAACGGCGCCGCATCGGCGACCTTGGCATCGGCGCCAACCGAGGAGTCCGGCTTCGGGTTGTTGTGCGACGGCGACGAGCAGCCGGCGAGCAAGAGACACGACAAGACGAGGCGACTATGCATGGCGGTTTCTCCGTGCAGGCGACGTGGAAGTGACCTGGCGGGCAAGCCGGGCCAGGGGGCGATACCCGGCTTGCCCGCCCATGGTCAGGGAGCTCCAAAGCTGATCGAGGTCCAGTAGTACGAACCGTCGGGCACCGTGCCCGGCATGATCTCGAGGGTCACGGTGCTCTCGCCGGGCGGCAGCGTCGTCGCGAACGTGTGCGTCGGGACGAGCGCGCCGGGGCACCAGTTGCGCGGGTTGCTGGTCGTGTTGTGCTTGAAGATGCCCGGATTGCCGTCGGGGCTGAGCACGGCGTACGGCGCGCAGTCGATCATCGTGCTGAACGTCCCGACGGTCTCGCCGTTCACCTTCACCGTGTTCTCGGTGTGCATGTACTCGTTGCCGCCCGCGTCCGGACCGTGGCCGGTGACGATCACCGTGACGTGCCCCGTCGCGGCCGCGCCGGGATTCGTGAACGTGCCGCTGATCGGCGTCGCCGTCTCCGACACGCCGCCGATCGCCGACAGCGTGACGCTATCGCCGGCACCGAGCTCGTACTTCGTCGTGAGCTCGACCGTGTACTTGAACCCGATCTCGGCGAACTCCGGCGGCTGCGGCGTACCGACCGTGCACGGATCCCCATCGTACGGATTCGATCCGCCGGCGATGCCAAACCAGATGTCCTTCGTCGGATCCGCGAGCGTATGCGCGAACGCGGAGATGTCCGCGTCCGGGTACGTGTGCCGCGCCTTCTCGCCGCGACGAAAGTTGCTGAACGGCGTGATGAAGCGGACGACCTCGACGCGCGGATCCGTCGGCTGCGGCATCTCGCCGGGCGCCTTCACGACGAAGAACAGCCCGCCGAGCCGGTCGTAGTTGTCGCACTGCGCGATGTACGTGATCCGCGCCGCGAGCTGGTCGCCGATCTGTGCCTTCTGCTCCGCGCTCAGCTTCGTGACGAACACCGTGCCGTAGCTCCACATCAGCACGCCCTGCGGCGGCGTGTAGTACTGCGGGTCGCTGCTCGTGTAGATCCCGAACTGCGGAATCTCGTCGAACACGCGAAACGTCGCCTCGCGAGGCGGCGCATCGACCGCGGCGTCGGGCGTCGCGCTCCCACCACCACCACAACCGATCATCATCGCCAGGCAGAGAAGACGCGCGCGCATGACGATCGCGAGATAGCACCGTGACGATCGATGTCTCAATGTAAGAATCTGAAATTATTGGGTGTTGCTCCGATCCATCAGCCGCACGCCCCATCGATGAGGGTTCCAGGCAACACTGCCGCGGTGAACCCGGTGCGCCAGCTGCTCGCGACGTCGCCCGTCGTGCTCGCGCCGATGGAGGACATCACCGATGCGGCATTCCGCCGGATGTGCCGTGGCCTCGGAGCATCGCTCTGCATGACGGAGTTCGTCGGTGCCGAGCAGATCATCGCCGACTCCGACCTCGCGCGTCGCCGTGCATCCCTGAGCGCCGACGATCGGCCGACCGCGATCCAGATCTATGGCGCGGATGCCGACCTCCTGCTCGCCGCGGCGCGGATCGCCGAGGCCGCGCAGCCGGCGTTCATCGATCTCAACTGTGGGTGCTGGGTTCCCGCGATCGCGCGGCGTGGCGCGGGTGCAGGCTGGCTACGCGATCCGACCGCGATGGTCGAGATGGCGCGGCGGATCGTCGGCGCGACGTCGTTGCCGGTAACCGTCAAGACGCGAATCGGCTGGGGCCCGGAGTCGGAGATGCCGATCGCGGATCTCGCGTGCAGGCTCGAGGACGCCGGCATCGCCGCGTTGACGATCCATTGCCGGACCGCCGAGATGGGACATCGCGGCCCCGCCGACTGGAGCTGGGCGCGCAAGGCGCAGGAGCGCGTCGCGATCCCGGTGATCGTCAATGGCGATGTCGTCACCGCCGACGATGTCGTGCGCGCGCTGCGCGAGACCGGGTGCGCGGGCGTGATGATCGGCCGTGCGGCGATCGCACATCCGTGGATCTTCCGCGAGGCGCACGCCCGGCTTGCCGGCCGCGACGTCGCACCGCCGACCGATGCGGAGCGGCGAGCGATCTTCCGGTCGCTCACGGAGGCGAGCGTCGCGAAGCGCGGAGAGCGCCATGGCGTGGCGGCCGCGAAGCGTCACATCGCCGTGCTCGGCCCGCTGCTTGCGGACCTGAAGCCGCGGCTCCTGCGCGCGCGGGCTCTCGCCGAGTCGCTCGACGCGCTCGCCGCGGGCTAGCCTCACCAGCGGCGCTTCGGCCGACGGCGACGACCGCGCGACTGCGCTGGCTGCGACGAGGAGGACGGAATCGGCGGCGACGACCATCGCCGCTCCTGCGACGACGCCTGTTGCGACGGAGGCTGCCGACGCTGCGACGACCGCGGTTGCTGCGACGACGGCTGCCACTGCTGCGACGAGCGCTGCTGCTGCGACGACGGCTGCGACGGCGGCCGCTGCTGCGACGAGCGCGGCTGCTGCGATGACGGCTGCGACGGTGGCCGCTGCTGCGACGGCTGCCATTGCTGCCGCTGCTCCGAAGACTGTGACCGCTGTTGCTGTCGCTGGTCCGATGACGGCTGCCGCTGCTGCGACGACTGCCACCGCTGCGAAGATCCACCGCCGTCATTCCGCTGCTGCGGCCGGTCGCCGCGCGGTCGACCTCGATCGTCGGGGCGCGAGCGTCGATCCGGTCCGCGCGTGGCACGCGGTGGCGGCGGAGGCGGCGGCACGAACTCGGGCGTGAGCTCGCGCGACACGTACGCTCGCCAGATCGCGCGACCGTCGGCGGTATGGACGGCGAGGCTCGGATCGAAGCCCGCGAGGAAGCGCACGATGTTGTCGAAGTCGCGCAGGAAGAAGTACTCCGCGCGCGAGCTGTGCACGGCCGAGATGACCTGCGGGAAGTCGATGATCGTCGGGCCGTCCGCCGCCGCGAGGATGTTGTACGGCGAGAGATCGCCGTGGATGAGATCGCAGCACAGCATCGAGATCATCTGCGCGACCAGGTCGGCGAAGACACCGATCGCGGCATCGCGCTCGATCGCCACGTCGATCAGGCGAGGCGCGGGATGGCCCTCCGCATCGCACACGAGGTCCATCAGCAGCACGCCCTCGTAGAACATCACCGGCTCGGGCACGCGGACCCCGCTGCCGACGAGCTTGTAGAGCGCGTCGGCCTCGGCGCTCTTCCACGCCTGCTCGGCGGCGTCGCGGCCGAACCGACCGCCGCCGTCGATCGCGCGCTGCGTACGGCTGTTGCGGACCTTGCGGCCTTCCTTGTAGTCCGAGTTGTTCTTGAAGCTGCGGGTCGCGCGATCCTTGTAGACCTTCGCGGCGATCACGGCGTCGCCGCGGCGAACCAGCGAGATGTTCGCCTCCTTGCCGCTCTTCAGCCGACCGAGCACCTCGTCGATGACGCCATCGGCGAGCAGGACGTCGAGCTCGTCGCTCACGAGCCGAGCTCGCGTGCTCGTGCAGCCGCCTCGCGCAGCTTGTCCTTCTTGCTCTTGCGTCGTCCCTTCACGCCGCCCGCCGGCAGAGGCGCGGCGACCGGCGGCGCCAGCGTCGGCTCGAAGCCGGCGATGCGCTCGCGCACGACGAAGTGCTGATGTCGCCGCTCGATCAGGCCGAAGTGTGCCTGCATCTCGGCGGTGACGAAGCTGATCGCCACGCCGCTCTCGCCGGCGCGCCCCGTGCGGCCGATCCGGTGCACGTAGTCGTTCGGCGATCGCGGCAGGTCGTAGTTGACGACCGCCGGCAGCCCCGTGATGTCGAGCCCGCGTGCCGCGAGGTCGGTCGCGACGAGGACGTGGATGTTCGATGCGCGGAACATGTCGAGCGCCCGCGTCCGCGCACCCTGGCTGAGCTGACCGTGCAGCGACATCGCGTTGATGCCCGCGCCGCGGAGCTTCGCCGCGACGTGCTCGGTCGCGTGGGTCGTCGCGACGAACACGAGCACGCGCTCCCAGCGGTTCTGCTCGAGCAGATGACGCAGGAGCTGGGTTCGCCTCGGCGTATCGACCTCGATCGCGCGCTGCTGGATCGCGGGCACCTCCGCCGGCGCGTCCGTGACGTCGATCGACACCGGCGTACGCAGCAAGCGCTCCGCGACGCTCGACACCGACGCTCCGAACGTCGCCGAGAACAGCAGCGTCTGCCGGTTCGCCGGCAGCAGCGCGACGACGCGGCGGAGCTCGTCCGCAAAGCCCAGCTCGAGCAGGCGGTCGGCCTCGTCGAGCACGAGCTGCGAGACCGACGCGAGCGAGAGCGCGTTCTTGTCGACGAGATCGAGCAGACGGCCCGGCGTCGCGACGACGATGTCCGCTCCGCCGCGCAGCTCCATCATCTGCGGATTGATCGACACGCCGCCGAGCACCATGACCGTCTTCGGCCGCTGCCGGAGGTGACGCCGAAACGCCGCGATCGTGTCGACCGTCTGCTTCGCGAGCTCGCGCGTCGGCACGAGGATCAACGTGTGCACGCGGCGCGGCAGCACGAGCTCGCGTCGAGAGATCACCTCGAGCATCGGCAGGACGAATGCGGCGGTCTTGCCCGACCCCGTGCTCGCCTTGACCCAGACGTCGCGCCCGCCAAGCACCTCGGGAATCACCGCCGACTGGACCGCGGTCGGGGCCTGATACCCGTAGTCCGCGACCGCCCGCAGCAGCGGATCAGAGATACCCAGAGCCTGGAACGTCACTCGGGCGCCACTCTACTCGTTCGCGAGCAGGACGCCATGCCGAATCCGTGGCTACCGCGGTGGCTTGACCAGGTACGCGCGAAACCGCTTGTTCTTGATCCGCCCGGCGGCCAGACCATCGAGCGCGCGCGTTGCAACCGATGCAACCACCGCAACAAAGCTGATCCGGTCGTTGACCGCGATCTGGCCGATGTCCGTCCCGGCGATGCCGACGCCGGTCGTCAATGCCCCGACGATATCGCCCGGCCGCAACCGATCGTGGCGTCCTCCCTGGATCGCGATCGTCACCATCGCCGGTGGCGGTGGTCGCTGCGCCTCGGCCGATGGCACGCTCGACGTCGCGACCCCGGCGAGGGGACCCTGACGCAGCTCGTCGAGGATACGCCCATCCGCCGGCTGCGCGAGGCTGATCGCGAGCCCGCTGCGGCCCGCGCGCGCCGTGCGGCCGATCCGATGGACGAACACGTCGGGCTCGCGCGGCAGATCGAAGTTGACGATCGCGCCGAGGTCATCGATGTCGAGACCGCGCGCGGCGACGTCGGTCGCCACGACGACGCGCAGGCTGCCGTTGCGCAGCAACAGCAGCACCGTGTTCCGATCGTGCTGCTCCATGCCGCCGTGAAGCGCGACCGCCGCGAACCCCGCCTTCGCGAGCGCGTCGGCAACCTCGTCGCACGTCTCGCGGTGATTGCAGAACACGATCGCCGACTCGGGCCGGTGATGGCCGAGGATCCGGATCAGCGCCGTCACGCGCTCCGCTCGCTCGACGCGATACACCACCTGCGTGATCCGCGCCGTGACGTCCTCCGCGGGCACCACCACGTGCAGCGCGTCCCGCTGATACGTCGTGCTGAGCGCGCGCACCGCGTCGGGAAACGTCGCCGAGAACAGCAGCGTCTGGTGCTCCGGCAACGCACGCGCGATCGCGCCGACCGTCTCGACGAAGCCCATCTCGAGCATGCGATCCGCCTCGTCGAGCACGAGCGTGCGAATCCCCGAGAGGTCGAGACGCCCGCGCGCGAGATGGTCCTGCACGCGTCCCGGCGTTCCGACGATCACGTCGACGCCATGCTCGAGCGACGCGCGCTCTCGCTGCACCGACGTGCCACCGCTCAGCGTCAGCACGCGCGTGTGTGGCAGCGGACGTGCGAGCCGGCGCAGCTCCTCGGCCACCTGGGCGGCGAGCTCGCGTGTCGGGCACAGCACGAGCGCGCCGGGCCGCGAGCCGCGTGGCGTGATCCGCGCCAGCAGCGCGAGCCCGAACGCCGCGGTCTTGCCCGTCCCGGTCGCCGCCTGACCGAGCACGTCGCGGCCGTCCAGCATCGCCGGCAACGCCAGCGACTGGATCGGTGTCATCTCGACGTATCCGAGCTGCGTCAGATTCTCGAGCCACGCGGGCGCGAGCGAGAGCGTCGAGAACGTCGACAAGGACGCTGTGTAGCCGGTACCGCCGCGAAGCGTAATGGGGTAGCCGCAGAATTCGGTGCGCGTGATAGCGTGCCCCATGTCTGACGACCCGCTGCGACTGATGCTCGTCAAGGCCGTGGAGCAGCTTCGCGCCGCGACCGAGCTGACGATGGACGAAGTGATCGGCATCCGCGCGCTCCCCGATTCGGCGCGCACGCCCGAGGTCTGCTACTCGCTCGGCATCATCGAGGGCGCTGCGACCGCGCTGCGCGCCACGCCGCGCGAGATGCTCGAGGATCACGATCTGTTGACCGCGCCGAAGCGTTCCTGACCGCGCTCAGCCGAAGTACATCGGAAACCGGCACACCGTGTCGAAGCCGAGCTTCTCGAGGATCGGTGCCGACGTGGCCTCGCGAGCGTGCGATGTCGCCAGCGCGAGCCCGCGCGCCCGCGCATGCGCCAGCCGTGCTCGCACGAGTGCGCGATACAGCCCGCGACCGCGGTAGCGCTCCAGCACCACGCCGCCGATCAGGTACGCGGACCGCGCGAACGGGACGTAGCCCGCCGCGGCCGCCGGCTCGCCGTCGCAGTACGCGACGAACAGACACTGCCGGCGCTCCGCGAAGATGTGCCGGTTCAGCGCGCGGAGCACCTCGCCATCGGAGCTCCACCCCGCCGCCATCACGTGCGTGTAGTCGTCGAGCGTTCTCTCGACCTCGACCTCGACCACGTCGCCACCCGCTTCCCCGTCCGCACCCTCGTCCGTCGACCGCGCCATGCCGCGCCCCCACCGCGGCGCGAGGCCGGCTCGCTCGAGCCGCTCGCCGAGATCCGCCGGACCGCTGCCCGGACCCGCGTTCCACCGAAACTTCAGGCCGAGGTCCCGATACATCGCGATCGCGCCATCGATCGCAGCATCGGCAGTGCGCTCGTCGAGCAGCGAGTAGATGACCTCGTTCAACCCACCGGTCTTCAGCGCGGGCGTGATGATCTGCAACCAGCCCGGCCGCTCGATCACCTGCATATCGGGCAACCGTGGAAACGCGCGACGCGGCGTCACGATCACTTCCTCGAGCAGATCGATCTCCGTCACCCGCGCCAGCGTACTCGATCGCGGTACCCTTTTCCGACGATGAAGCCATGGCTCGCGCCGCTCGTCCTCGTCCTCGTGGCTGCGTGCGGAAACGAGAAGCCCGCAGCACCCAAGCAGAAGACGCTCGAGGACCTGAAGCCGGTGTGGGGCAACAAGGTCAAGGCCAAGCTCGACAAGGTCATCGCGGCCGCCAGCGCCGCCAGCGCCGCCGATCTCGGCGCGCCGGGCGACGCACCATTGACGCTCGACTTCGACTGGGACGACGCGAAGGCTCATCCCAACGCGATCGCCGCCCAGATCGACGACGTGCAGAGCGCCACCGAGCTCCGCGCCGTCCCCGAACCGCAGACCGCCGACGAGGCCTGGAACGCCGCCGCCGAGGGCAAGCCGATCGAGATCAAGCCGCCTTCCGAGCAGCACGGTCGGTTCACGTTCCAGGACGACGGCAAGAACCACGTGTTCAAGGCCAAGGCGCTGCTCGGCGTCCCGAACACCGGCGGCCAGTATCCCGAGTACATCTACGACCAGTTCGTCAACGCGAAGTACGTGCTCGTCGTGATGCCGGGCGACCTCCAGTGGGCGGTCGCCGAGGGCTCGACGTTCCAGTCCGGCAGCGCACCGATGCGCGCGATCCTCGTCGAGATCGACACCGCAAAGCCGCTCGGCGGCTTCGAGACCACGGCGCAGAGCTCCGACAAGGTGAAGGTCACCGAGACCAAGAGCGGCACGAACACCCGGGACAAGCTCGACAAGGATCTGCAGGGCGCCGCCGGCAAGGCCATCGTCGACGGCATCCAGCAGCGCTGGCCCGGCGCGAAGACGCCGTACGACTGGGGCTTCGGCTGGTAACTCAGCGAAGCGCGACCGCGCGCCACAGCAGCAGCTGCAACGCATCCGCGTGCGTGCTGACGCGATCACTCTCGCGCAACCCACCCCTCACGCCCGGTGGCACCGCGGCGCGGCGCCACGCCGCCTCGTGCCGAGCCGAGGCCGCCGCCGCGCGCCCGCTGCGATCGATCTCGTAGTCGACCGCCTGCACCGCTTCTTCGAGCGTCGCGAATCGCTCCATCACGCGCTGATCGATCGCGACCTCCCAGCGCTTGCCGCGCGGCGCGCACGCCAGGACCGTCGCCGTGCTGATCGCACCCGGCGCCATCACGAAGTGCAGGCCGACGCCGTGTCGTCCGAGCGAGAACCACGCGTTGCCCGAGATCGCACGCACCTCGTGATGGAGGTCGAGCGTCAGCGGGTCGAATGCCGCCGCGCGGTCCTGGATATCCCGCAGCGTGAGCGCCCCCGCCTCGAGCTCCAGGTCGGGATACTCGATCATCACCTGCTCCCACGCGCGTGCCGCATCGCGCGCGTCGTCACCCCGCAGATCGAGATCGCGCGGACAGCCGAACAGCGACGGCAGCGTGCACAGGCTCAGCGCGGACACGTCGACGAAGTCCAGGATCAGGCAGTCGCGCTTGCCCTCCGCGAGCCGCGTGCCCCGACCCACACACTGCGCATAGAGACCCTCCGACCGCGTCGGCCGCGCCATCGCCACGCACGACACCCCCGGATCGTCGAAGCCCTCCGTGAGCACGGCGACGTTGGCGAGCACGTGAATCCGGCCGGTGCGGAACTCCTCGAGCGCCCGCGCGCGATCCGCCGCCGCCATCTCGCCGTGCACGATCCCCGCCGGCACACCGATGTGGTTCAGCGCACGCGACAGGTTGCGCGCGTGGTTGACCGTCACGCAGAACGCGATCGTCCGCCGATCGCGCGCGAGCTCCTGGATCGACCGCGCGACGAGCGCATTGCGCTCCTCGATATCGACCGCCTCCGCCAGCTCGGCTTCCACGAAGTCGCTGCCGCCGCCGGACAGGCGCGTCAGATCCGCCGCCGTCGCGATCCGGTATCCCCGGAGCGGCGCGAGATACCCCTTATCGATCAGATCCGGCAGCGTCCGCGAGTACACGATCTGCTCGAACACCGTATCGAGACCCTTGCCATCGCCGCGTGCCGTCGTCGCGGTGAACCCGAGCAACGTCCCCGGCCAGTCAGGCTCGAACACGCCGATCGTCCGCAGCACCCGCAGGTTGTCCTCGGCCGGCGCGTGGTGACACTCGTCATAGATGATGAGCCCGAGGTCGCGCCCGCCGAGGACGCTCCCGATCCGATCGGGATGTAGCGACCGCAGCGACGCGACCAGCACCTTGGCGTCCGCGGGCGCACGCGACGTCCCGCGCTCGAGACCGACGACGCGCGTGCCCTCCAGCGCGCGCGACAGCTTGTCGACCGCCTGCGCGAGCAGCTCCTCGCGATGGGCGAGCACGAGGACCTGCCGCGTCGCGAGCCGTGCGAGGTGCGAGAAGATGACCGTCTTCCCCGCGCCCGTCGGCAAGCACACCGCCATCCGCCGGACCCCTCGCCGGCGCCCCGCGATCACCGCATCGATCGCCTCGCGCTGATACGGCCGCAGCTCGGGAGCAGTCACCGCTGCGAGTCTAGCGTACGGGCTCGGGGCGTCTCCGAGCCCGCGAAACCTCCACGCACGAATTCCTGTCACATCGTCCGACCCTGACGACGCAACCTCGACGTGATCAAGACATCGCATCCGGTCTCACCGGCGGCTCGACATCCCTTGCTCGATACGTTGTTGCCTGTCTATTCGGAGGTTTCCATGCAGTGCTGTCGTAGTCTTCGAGCTCTCGCGATTCTTGGTCTCCTGGTGGCCGCCTGCGTGGAGGAGCCCGCCGACGTCGCCGAGCCAACCGACCAAGAGCCGGTCCCCGATGACACGGTCTTTCAAGAGGTCACGGTCACGCTGCGGCCCAACGGGATCGAGGTCTCTCAGCCGCGGCCGATCACCGCGGGTGAGCAGCGCGCGCAGAACGAGATCAAGGCCGCGGTCGCGCGCGGCGAGTCGGCGCCGCTCGGCATCGCTGCGGGGGCCTGTTCGTCGACCTCGTTCTGGTATTACGAACGGGCGGACTGGACAGGAAATCGGATCTGTTTCGCGGGCGCGGGGGGCACCTTTCTGCCGAACTACGTCCGGCGGATCATCGCGACCAACCTCGTCCTCAACTGGGGCATCCGGTCGGGGAGCTTCTGGGCCGGGTCCCAGTCCGGCCGGCTCGTCGGCTATCCGCTGGCTTCGCAGCCCGGGTCTGACGCCTATCCCGTATGCAACTCGTTGGGCACCTGTGCGGTGACGTTCTCCGCGTACGAGAAGCGATCCTTCGACCTGACGAATCGCGTCGACGAGCTCTGGCTCAAGTAGCGGTATTCCAGCGGCGGCTTCGGCCGGTTCGATCTATGTTGTACGGCAGTGTCTGGATCCGCCAATGGCACCGACCCGGTCGACCTCGACGTGCGCTCCGCGCTGGCGGCGGGAGACCGCGATCGCGCGACCGAGCTCGCGCTGCGCGCATACGGGCGCGAGCTGATTGCCTGGCTGTGCTCGATCTTCCCCGGCGAGGGTGACGCGCAAGACGCGTTTTCGCGACTCTCGGAAGAGCTGTGGCAGAGCCTGACCCGCTACGACGGTCGCTGTTCGGTCCGCACCTGGTGCTACATGCTGGCGCGGCAGGCTGCCGGCCGCGTGCGAGCGGCGCCGGATCGCAAACGCGAGGAGCTCGTCACGTCGGTACCGTCGATCGCCCACGCTGTCACCCACGTGTGGAACACGACGCGGGTCCAGGCGCAGCGCGAAGAGGACGTGTACGCGAAGATCCGCGGCGAGCTCGAAGAGGACGATCAGACCTTGCTGGTCCTGCGCGTCGATCGCGATCTCGCGTTTCGGGACATCGCGATGGTCATGCTCGGCGATGCTGCCGGCGAGGACGAGCTGACCCGCAAGGCGGCGGCGCTGCGCAAGCAGTTCGAGCGGATCAAGGACCAGTTACGCGAGCTCGCAGCCCTGCACCTGCGCGAGAGCTGATCAGCGGACCTCGGCAAGCTGGTCGAGGACCTCGATCTCGCGATGCGCGCCGAGGCTGGTGAGCGCCGAGAGTGCACGTGCGCGCACCATCGCCGCCTGCTCGAGGTCACCCGCGAGCTGCAGGACCCGGGCATGTGCGGCCTCGGTGCGTGCGCTCTCGTATCGATCGAGATCGGCGAGGTGCGCGGTTGCCTGTTCGATCTCGTGCAGCGCACGGACGCCATCACGGGCGCGTGCGTGAATCTGTGCGAGCAACCGCAGCGCGATCGCGCGGTCGAGCGGCAGCGCGAGCTCGGTGGCGAGCTCGAGTGCCTGGCTCGCCCAGCGCTCGGCGCCGGCCAGATCGCCGCGCGCTGCGCGCTGCCGCGCCGAGTACCCGTACGTCTCGGTCAGCCCCGTGCGCCGGCCGGCGCGCGCGGACTGGACGAGCGCCTCGTCGAGACAGCGCTGCGCATCCGCGAGGCGATCGCACTCGAGGTAGAGACCCGCGAGGTTGGACTCGACGACTCCGATGACGTAGCGCGCGCCGCTGTGTCTCGCGAGGGCCCGGGCGACCTCGGTATGCGCGATCGCCGCGTCGATCTCGCCGAGCACGCCGTGCACGACGCCGAGGTTGACGCGCGCGGTGAGCTGCATCATCAGGTCGGCGAGCTCGAGGCCGATCTCGAGGTTGCGCTGGTTGCAGGCGAGCTGGTCGCGAAACCGGCTCGCGCGCATGTACGTCGCGCCGAGACGCGACAGTGCCTGTGCGAGCTCGCGGCGGTGCGGCGTGCCCTCGAGCAAGTCGACCGCCCGCTCGCATGCCGGCAAGCCACGCCGATTGTCGCCCAGCTGATACCCCGCGACCCACCCCAGATCGCCGAACAGGAGCGCTGCCGTCCGTGGATCGCGCAGCGCCCAGGGCGCCAGGTTCGCGCTGCCGTCAGGAGCGACGAGCGCGAGACCGGCCTCGAAGCAGCGCAGCGCGCGCTGGTTGTCCGCGCGGCGGCTCGCCGTGTTGCCGAGCTTGTGCCAGAGCAGGGCGCGGTGCGCGAGGTCCGCCAGATCCGTCGATTCCAGCGCACGCTCGTACCAGCTCTCGGCCTCCGCGACCGAATCGGCGAGCAACACCGCATCGCCGAGTGCGGTCGCGAGGTGATTGTCGATGGCGGTCACGAGCGTCGCGCTACGCCGCAGCGCCCGTGCGGCATCGCGATACATCGAGGCGTCGAGGTGACGAAGTCCCGCGATCCGGTATGCGGCCGCCGCCACGCCGAGGTCGCCGGCTTCCTCGAGATGATGGGCGAACGCAGCCACGATGTCGGTCGCGACGATGACATGGCCGACGCGGTCCAGATCGTTCAGCCCGGGGTGGCGCTGCCGCAACCAGCGTGCGACCCCGGCATGGGCCGCGCGGCGCTCGCGCGCGTCGAGTCGTGCGTACGCGACCTCGCGCACGAGCGTGTGGAGGAAGCGAAACCGATCTCCGCCCGCGCCACCGTCGGCCCCCGCCGGCGCGCTGAGGCCGCGGTTCGCGAGGTCGACAAGATCATCATCGAGCGTCGCCGCGGCGGTCTCGGTGAGGTGACCGAGCGCCTCGCGCCAGAACGTCGTGCCCATGACCGCGGCCGCCGCGATCAGCTCGCGGTGACGCGCGGGGAGGCCGTCCAGCCGGGCCTGGACCACAGCCTCGATCGTCGCCGGTAGCGGCGTTTGCGTGGTCCGCCGCATGCCGCTCTCCGCGAGATCTCGCGCGAGCTCCTCGAGAAAGAACGGGTGTCCATCGCCGCGCGCGACGATCTCGTCGATGGCCTCGCGCGGTGCGCCCGGGGCGATCGCCTGCACGAGCGCACCGGCGGTCGTCGGATCGAGCGGCGATAACGACAGCACATCGACGCCGGGCCGCTGGGGCATCGCCGCGCCGTCTTTCTCGACGCGCGCGAACGTGAGGATCAGGACCGGCACGTCATCGAGCGAGGTCACGAGCTGATCGACGAGCTCGCGCGAGAGCTCGTCGGCCCACTGGATGTCCTCGAACACGACGCCGATCGGTTTGCGTTCGGACCGGGTCTCGAGCCAGCGCCGGGCCGCCGCGAATGCAGCCGTGCGATCCGCGAGACCATCGCGGGTCGCATGCGCGTGCCACTCTTCGTGTGCCTTGCGCAACATGCCGAGCGGCTCGACATTGCCGTGCAGGTCAGCGCGCGCGACGAGCCATTCGACATCACGTCGCTCGCGCATCCGCGCGAGCAGCGCCTCACGCAGGCGCGTCTTGCCATACCCGCCGCGTGCACGGATCTCGGCATAGCGAGGCCGGCGGTTGCCAAAACAATCCTCGGCCATCGCGACGAGTGCGGCGAGCTCGCGCGAGCGAAACGTCGCAGCCTCCGCACGTGTCCGCGACGGCCGTGGTCCGACGATGCGTCGCGCCGTCACGTGCCCCAGATCGACGCCCGCCATCTCGAAGCGAGCAGCGAGCTGCCGGGCCGTCAGCCCCGACGCGAGGATCTGGCCGGTCTCGGCAGCTTCCACGAGCGCACTCGCCGACGAGAACGCCTCGCTCGACGCGAACGTCGCGGCATGAGGCCGCAACAAGATGCGCACCGTATCGACTCCGGCGCGCCCTCCCGCGTGCGCGATGATCGCTTGCGCGACGCGCACGGCGCGCTCGGCATCGTCGCCGAGCGAGGAGGGGACCCCGAACAGTGCCGTGAGCTCGAGGGCGTCGACCGAGACGAGCGTACCGCCGGCATCGACGACGAGACGCTCGAGCTGCTCGGCCGCGCCGCCGGCGGCCTGCCCATCCGCGCGGTACACGAGCGCGGTGGCGACGCGAACCTCGGCGCGTCGCGTGGGCGTCGGCGCGGCCGCTCCGGTATCGCCCGCCGTGATCACGTGCGGACCGTCGGCGCGGGCCGCGTGCGCGATCGCCTCCGAGAGCAGCGTCATGCTCGCCGTGCGGGACGCCGGATGCGGGTCGAGCGCCTCCGCGAACACGCGGTCGAGTGCCTCCCGCAACGCCGGCATTCCGACCGTCACCGGCAGCGGTGGCGGCCGCCGTGGCACCGCCGCGAGCCGGACGGCCTCCTCGAGTGTCGTCACTGCAAACGGCTGCACCCCGGCGAGGAGCTCGTAGGCCAGTACCGCGGTCGAATACACATCCACCCGATGATCGAACGCCTCACCCCGCAAGACCTCGGGCGCGATGTACGAGGGCGTACCGGCAACGACCTGTTCGTCATCGTGAGCGAGCGTCGCCACCCCGAAGTCGGTCAGCACGGCGCGTCCGCCATCGATGATCACGTTGTCGGGTTTGACGTCCCGGTGAAGCACGCCGACGCGATGAGCGGCCGCCAGCGCACTGGCGATCTGGATGACGGCATCGACGATCGTCGACAGCGTCGGGCCGTCACTGCCGTGGCGCTGCCGGATCATCTGGCGCAGCGTGCGCCCGCGTACCAGCTCCATCGTGACGTGAAGCTGGTCGCCATCGAGCCCGATGTCGTGCACGCGGCACACGTTCGGATGCGAGATCCGCCGGGCGAGCCGCACCTCGCTCCGCAGCCGCTGCCGGTATCCCGTATCGCGGCCAAGCTCGTGATGCAGGACCTTGAGCGCGACGAGCTCGTCCAGCTCGCGGTCATGCGCCTCGTAGACCACGCCCATGCCGCCCCGGCCGAGCGTGCGTTGCACCACGTAGCGGCCGGCAACCGTCGAGCGCGGCACCAGCACGGACGTGAGGTCCGGGGTCGCCGCGATCTTGCGCAACAACGGAGCGAGGGTGCCGAGCTCGCTCGGTTCGTCACCACTCAACGGCATGAGACCACGCTACACCGAAGCGGCTTCGGTTGCTGACCTAGGGTGCCGCTCCGATCGCGTCGAGCGCGCGATCGCGGCCCGAGAACCAATCCGTCGAGGTCATCGCCACGGCAAGATCGGGCTCGACCGCATCGCCGGGAAAGTCCGGATACGCGAAGTACTTCGTCGAGTACTGCACCACCAGATGCGAGCTCGGTAGCTCGAACGTCTTCACCTCGCCGAAATGCGACGGGCTCCCCGCGGTCCGTCCGCCGACGAGCGTCGCGTGCAGTCGCCGCTTGAGCTGCATCGCGTTCAGCACCGCCGACGAGAACGTGTTCATGCCGATGATCACGAACACCCGATCCGCGAGCTTCGGCCGCTTCGCCAGTCCCTCGAGCAGCGGCTCGATGATCGCCGAATTGCCGCCACCATTGTTCCGCAGATCGATCACGAATCGATCGACCGGATGCTGATCCGCGAACGCCATCGTCGACTCGACGAACGCCGCGAACGAACCGACGCGCGAATCCTCGACGCACGCGTTGTACGCGAAGTACAGCAGGCGGTCGGCGTCGACATACTTGTTCCAGTACGCGGTGCCCGGACCCGTCAGCCGCAGCGGCAACTGCGTCGGTGCCGCAACCTTCGGCGCCATATCGCCGGGACGCACGTCGAGATCGTGCACCCGACCGTCGGCCGCCATCAGCTCGAACGTCGCGTGATCCGCTGCCGCGAGATCGAGGCCGGCGAGCGTCACCGGACGCACGAGCTCCGCCGGCAGCTCGCTGCGCAGCCCCGCATCGTTGTCGCGCGACACGAGCGGGCTGAACCTCGCGATCACCTCGTCGATCGTGTAGCTGCCGATCCCGACCAGCTTGCTGCCGACCTCGGCCGCGTGCTCGGGCGTCGCACCGACGACGAAGATGCCGTCGTCGAACCACGCGAATCGCAGCGGATAGACGCGCCCTCGGTCGCCAGCGCGGAGCCTCGTGTGCGCATCGCCGATCGACGCGACCAGCTGGGTGAGCCGCACCGTGATGTGAGCGTCGTCGAGAGACGGCAGCTCGCGCTCGATCGCCGCCAGCGAGCGTCCCCAGGCGGCCTTGTCGATCGTGTGGAATGCATCCTTGTGGCGCAGCGGCAGCTCCGTCGCGAGCGTGCGCAGGTCCGTGCGCCACCCAGTGACGCGGCCCGCCTCGGGTTCGCTGCCGTGACGCGAGCAGGCGACCAGGACGAGTACGGCCAGCGAAAGTCCACGGACGCTCACGGAAGCGCGCAGCATAGCGCGGGTCAGATACGCGTATCGGCGGAGCCGATCGGGGCGCAGCAAATTGGTGCACCAGGTTCGTACTTTGGCTTGAGCGCCAGGGCCGGTTGAAACCCCAGCTAGACTCGATAGAGCCTCACATTCAGGCAAAACCAAGGGATCTAGGCTGTGGCTAGCGCAAGGCTGCTTTTCCGCGGAATGCACCTGCTTCGCGTCACTCGCGACTCGGCAGCGTTGTACGAGTCTGTCGGCGACGTGCTCCGGCCGCTAGGCGAGCTTCCCTTCGCGGAGATGCCGTCTGCGATCGATCTCTCGGCTGCTGAGCCATGGGTGTGCTGGCGCGACGCGAACCACGACGCGTGCTGGTCGTGGCGTCCCGGAACGGAGCCTGAGCAACTCGCAGCGAGGGGAGGAACACGCGATGGCCTGGCTGTAGGGTTCATCGAGACCGAGGCCGAGCCGTTACTCGCTGTGGCGCGAGGCGCCGAGCTACGACTATTCGACGTATCCCATTCGCTTCGCGCATCGATCGAGCTGCGTCGCCCCCATGCGTGGAACTGTCATCGCTTCACGACGTTGGCCGGCCGCCACATTGCGATCACCGGAAATCTCTTCTCGGACCCGCTCGACATGATCATCACTGTGGCCCTGCAGGATCTTTTGCGTGATTCGCTAACAGTACAGCGCGCGATCGAGGAAGGGAGAATGGTTCACGATCGCGCCGAGAAGCTCCTCGTTGGGTCCGGTCCTGACGCTACCGCCGTCGTGATCCGTGATCCCGGCGACGAAGAACCCCTCGAAGACAAGGACGACGATACCTCCGATGTCTGGGCACTGCGCGGCTACTACGTGCGAGGGCTCAGCGATGCCAGGCTGGTTGGCCAAGGGAACTATCGTGGAGCTTTTGAAAAGCAGGCGGCGGTCGTCGCAACGGACCGTGTCGTTGCAATCGAGGTGGCAGGCAGTGTCGATGTCATCGACCGTCGCGACTCCACCGTGAGCAGGATCCGTGGCGATCTGGTCGCTCTCGATCCAGTCAATGCCCGCGTCGGCGTCCTGAACACGAACGGCGATTGGCGGGTCTTCTCCCTCGAAGGTTAGTTCAGGCGACTTCGACGCCAGGTAGCTGGGGCCGCCGCAGAGTCGATGGACCTGAACGGCTCGAGCCGCACATTAACAACTGATCGATCAGGTGGGTCGGCGCGGGCGGACGCTGGACGATCAGTTGACGAGCTGCCAGCGGACTACCATCAGCCGCCCTCGCGATCTCCCGGCAGGGCAGGTTACTTCGTCACCCACCGCGCGCTGTTCAGGCGCTTCCAGTCCGGCGCGCCACAGTCCTTGTACGTCGGGTGGATCGATCCGACGTGCAACGGTCCCGACCCCGCACACGGCACGTGGCTCGTGTCGGGGATCCCGGTCGCGAGACCCGTGAACTTGACCAGCCACCAGTACGATGGCCACTCGATCGGCCAGGCAATCCAGCTGCGCGTCGGCTTTCCATCCTCGGCGATGGCCGGCTCGAACTGCAGCGCCATCGCCGTCTTCACCGCGATCTTCTCGAGGTCGTGTCCCGGTACCTTGAGAAACTTCACCCGCGTCACGACGCCCTTCTCGTCGATGTCGAGCAGCATCCACGCGAGCTCCCATGCGTCCGACAGGATCGCTGACTCGCTGTACTCCGGAGCCGGCCGCAGAAAGATGTTGTCGAGCTTGGTGCCCGTGCCCAGATATCGCTTCTTCGGCTTCGCCTTGACCTTCGGCGGTGGAGGCGCTCCCTCGATCTCGATCACTTCGTTGCCACGGAGCTGGGGCTCGTCTTCCGCCACTGCGAGACCACACAGCGCGATCAGGATCAGCATGGTGCGCATGCGTCGATCATCGGCGCGTCCGCCGATCGTCGCGCGCTCTCCCGACTCACGCTTCCTGAGGACACGAGGCGTGCGACCTGCGACTGCGACAGCGACTGCCGCTGCGACAGCCAGGGTGCCCCGCCGCTCGTCGGGAACGTACGTAGTGTCTCGACGTTAACCCCTCACGTGCCCTGTCGCTCGCGTGCCCCCGGCAATTGCAGGCAGATGCCACATGACACTCAGCCGCCGCGATTTCATCCAGCTTGCCACGACGATCGGCGCGACCCTCGCGCTCGGCGGAACGGCCTGCAAATCGCGAACGCGCTGGCGCGAGCGGCGCGAGCTCTATCCCGAGGGCGTCGCATCCGGCGACCCCGACCCGCAGAGCGTGATCCTGTGGACCCGCCGCCCGTTCGATCGCGGCGACAGGCACGTGCTGACCGTCGAGGTCGCCGAAGACGAGGCCTTCCGCCGCGTGATCGCCCACGCCCAGGCGCCCGTCTCGGCAGCCTCGGACTGGACGACACGCGTCCTCGTCGCCGGCCTCGAACCCGCACACGTCTACTGGTACCGGTTCACCGACACCGACGGCAACGGCAGCCGCGTCGGGCGAACGATCACCGCGCCGGCGGCCGACGATCCGCGACCCGTCAACTTCGCGTTCGTCAGCTGTCAGACCGTCAATGAAGGCGCACTCAACGCCTATCGCCGGATGATCTTCGAGGACGAGCGCGCGGCGCAGAAGGATCAGCTCGGCTTCGTCCTGCACCTCGGCGACTTCATCTACGAAGTCGTCCAGTACCCGGACGAGGTGAAGACCCGCTACGACCGCACCATCTACGAGGTCGCGCGCCTCCCCGACGGACACAAGGTCGGCAACTTCCACATCCCGCTCACCCTCGACGGATACCGCGCCGTCTACAAGGGCTACCTCCACGACCCCGACCTGCAGGACGCTCGCGCGCGCTGGCCGTTCGTCGCCATCTGGGACAATCACGAGTTCTCGTGGCAGGGCTGGCAGAGCATGGTCGTCGCCGGTCCGTTCGTGCAGCCCGGCCAGAGCATCAAGATCGCCGCCAATCAGGCGTGGTTCGAATATCTCCCCGGCCGCGTCGCTGCGCCGAGCGGATCGCTCGAGCAGTTCGGCCCACCCTCCGTCAAGAACGTCCCGATCGACAAGTTCGACGACAACGGCCTCGGCGTCGAGCCGAACAACCTCGTCGCGATCAACAGCCTCAAGGCCTACCGGACGCTGCGCTACGGCAAGCACCTCGACCTGATCATCACCGACCAGTACAGCTATCGCAGCCCCGATCCGTACGACGACGAGTCGCTCGGCAAGCTCGGCGATTGGGCCGACTACAACGGCATGTTCCCGGAGAACGCCATGCAGGCGCTCGACGGCGGGCGCGCATTCAACGGCGGCAATCCGCCGGCCGAGCTCCGCTTCAAGGACGGCCACATCCCCAACCCGCAGAAGGCCGCACCGCCGCAGACCCTCCTCGGCGCCGAGCAGAAGACCTGGCTCAAGGACCAGCTCAAGCGTGCGACCGCGACGTGGAAGATCTGGGGCAACTCGCTCGGCACGCTCGAGACGCGCGCCGACCCGGAGAACCTGCCCCCCGGTCTCACCAAGGCGCCGTGGCCCGCCGGCACGTTCGCGAACATCGGCGGCCGCGATCACGGCAGCGCGTGGACCGAGCGCGCCGAGATCTACGACCTGATCCGCGACGCGAACATCACCGGCTTCGCGATCGTCTCGGGCGATCGTCACAGCTTCTGGGCCGGCTACGCGTCTGCCGCGCTCCCGCCCGGCAAGTTCGAGCCCGTTGGCTTGAGCTTCATCGGCGCCTCGCTCACGAGCCCCGGCGCGATGGAGTCCTACGAGCACAAACTCCCCGAGGACCTGCCGCTACGCCCCCTCTACCTTGCCGACCGGCCCGAAGGCGCCAGGCCCGAGTGGACGTTCAACATGCTGCTGAAGCACGGCGTCCGCTCCTGTCTCGAGTACGCGAAGACGTTCGATCTCGAACGCGCGCGCGCACTCTCGAACCCCGCGCTCGCCCCGCACCTGAAGTTCGTCGACATGGGCGCGCATGGCTACGCGACCGTCCGCCTCAGCGGCGACGAGATGCGGACCGAGTTCGTCTGCATCCCTCGCCCGATCACCCGAAGCGATCGCCCCGACGGCGGGCCGCTGCGCTATCGCGTGGCGCACACCGCGAAGCTATGGCGCCCAGGCGAGGCGCCGCAGCTCACGCAGCAAGTGCTCGAAGGCGATCCAGGCCTCTCGATCAGTTGAGCAGCTGCCAGGGACCGTACGGATCGCCAGGCGTCTGGTTCCGCGTCCACCACTTGGCCTTGTACGTGTGCGCGCCGAACACGACCACCTCGCCACCGAGGAAGATCCGCGACGCCGTCCACACGATCGTGCCATCGGCCGTCGTCGCGATCTCCTGCCACGGGCCATACGGATCACCCGGCAGCTGGTTCTGCGTCCACCACGAGGCCTGCCACAGCGAGCCGTTGCTCGTCACGTAGTTGCCGCCCGTGTAGATCTTCGTCGCGTCCCACACCGGGTTCGTGACCTCGGCGCGGATCCACGTGAACGGGACGCCCGCGCACTCGGGACCGGAGTCCTCGCTGATGACGACGAGGTAGTCCTTGCCACCGATCGTCTGCTGCATCACCGACTCGGGCCGGCACAGCTGGCTCATGCCCGTCAGCGAGAGCGGCCGCACCGAGCCGTCGAGGAACACCTGGTGCAGCGAGTACTCCGTCGCCTTCTCGACCGGGCCCGCACTGATCACGTAGCTGCCGAGCGCGGGAATCCACGCCATGCCACGCACGCCCAACCCACCGAGGTCGACCGCAACGAACTCGTACGTCGGGTTCGCCGAGAACGGGTCCTTGATCTCCGCGAGGATCGCGTTGCCCGAGTGAAGGTTCGCCGGGAACGTGCCGCCGAACAGCGGCGAGCGGAGACCGAACACGAGCCGGTCAGCGCCCGCGCCCGATCGCGACAGCCCTTCGATGTTCAACCCGCCGGACTTGGCGGCGAGGTTCTTCCACGAGTCGTACCACTCGTCACCGAAGTTCACGCGCAGTGCGTCGCGGAGGCTGTTGTAGACGTCGACGCTCTCCTCGTTGTGGATCTGGTGGTTCGCGTTGTCGAGATCGAAGCGCGTCAGCCGGCGGTTGTTCGGATCGTTCGCATCACTGAAGCTCGTCGTGATGTAGAACTTGCCGCCGGTGAACGCCGCGCCTTCGACGTCGTTGTGCACCTGCGACAGCGGGACGTTGTAGCCGTCCGTATCGGGCAGGTTCGAGGTCACGCGCACGAAGTTGAAGCCGTAGCCGGCGCCCGCGTCGCCGCCGTCGTCACCGAACACGATGCTGCTGCCATCGGTGGCCGCACCGCTGAGGTCGGTGCGAGGCACACCATTCTGCGTGTGGTAGAGCGTTGTCTTACCCGTGCTGATGGCCCCGAGCATGGCCGCCGGTTGATCCGCAGCGTCGTCGGCGAGAGCGGTCCGATAGAGACCGCCGGACATGAGAACCAGTGCAATGGATACGGAGTGTCGCAACGTCTACTCTCCTTTTACGCTCAGGTGATATTGCGCAGAGCGATTCACCAGTCTTGCGCTATCCCGACCTCACGATCAAGGCGCTATACCCCGGCGGTACCGCAGCATTTTGCGGCACCCGGATGGGCGAGCTTGATCGGGTCTTCTCGTCGGAGATCTGTGCGAGCGACGCTGTTACGGGTGAGGTCGGCCGCATTCTGCAAACATGTAGGCGTTTGCTCGGTCGGTCAGTTCGAGCTCATCTGCGAGTCACCCTCGGCGAAGACTCAAGACTTCGTGAAGAGCGTCCCAGCGGAACCCGAGTGCGGCCGAGATGTGGAACCTCGCGACGCGGTCGTGCGTATGGACGAAGGACTTGCAGCGTCGATCGGTGCTTCGAAGATCGAGGCTCTCCTCGATCGGCATGACTCCGCCGATCGGAAGCCCTGACTCGCGGAGTGCCCAGGTCCACAGCTCCTTGAACTCCTCGTAGTTCATGCCGCGAGCCTCGCACGAGGCTCCGACCTCGACCACCCAAGATCGTGTCCGCGCGCAGTCACGATCGGGCCTCGTGTCTGCGCGCGGATGTACGCGTCGACATCCGCGACGCGGTAGCGCACGAACTTGCCGACCCTGATGTAGCGCGGAGCCATCGCGGCGTAGCGCCAGCTCTGGAGCGTGGCGCGGGTGACGCCGAGCTTGGTGGTGAGCTTGGCCTCGTCGATGAGCTCGGCGTATCCGCACGGAAGTGAACCCGCGGACGCATTGTTGCAGGACCGAGATCTCGCTCCAGCGCTGACCGCAGGATGTCGAAGCGGTTCGACGGTTCGGCGTTCGGCGATGCGGTCTACGACCGTCGCGCCGATCGGACCGCCGCCGTCGAGGCGAAGTGTTGGTGGAAAGAACCGCCGAAGAAGCGACGGACGAAACAGTACCCGAACCGGTCGGATCGGAAGTTGTCGCTGCTCTCAGCCTCGCCGGTGCGACGATCTGCTACACACGGCGCGCGATGAGCCAGGAATCGAACCCGTGCGGTGGGCGATTGGGATCGCAGTGCCGTCACTTGCGGCGATTCGTTCCCATCCGGACGCCAACACCTTTGCTCTTCTCATCGTCGCGCTCTTGCAGCGCGGACGACCGATGACGCTGGCCGAGGTCGCGCTCGATTTCGAAGCTGGCATCGTAGATCATGCGGACGACGCGCTCTTCTCGCTGTCGCGTTGTCGTCCGGCACGCCAGCGCGACGAGCCGTGCTCTATCACCTGCTGCGCGAGGCATTCGCCCTCTCGATGGCATCATCGCAATGGTCGGCTCCGCGCCGGGGTGGGAAGATCCGTGGTCACGCGCGCGCCGACTCGACATCGTCCAGGGCGCAAGGGAGTACGACCTGATGCTGCGCGATGAGAACGGCGCGAACGTCGAAGATCGCGACGTCCAGCTCGCGAAGCTCGATGCCATCGTGCATACGCGGATCAGCGGTCGCGCTCGTTGACCCTCGACGATACCCAGCGTCCGATTGTCGCGACACTGCCGCGACATCTCCCGAGCGTGCCTTCTCGGTGCGCATCGCCGTGAACGCAGAAGCGGCGCTGTGATTGCTTCTCTACCGTTGCCGCAGCTCGGCCACCGAGAGTTTGTAGTCGGCGATGATCTTGCCAACGGTCGTGTTCGTTTTCTCGGCGATCGCGTCGAGGTAGTCGCGTACCGGCTCGGCGTTCTTCTGCGCAACGCGAAGCTTCCAGATCTGCGCGGTCCCCGGCGTCGAGTGCCGGCAGATATGGCTCAGGTGGCACAAGAGCGTGCCGACCGCCCGAATTGGGTTGTGCCCTTCGCCCTTCGCGACAACAAGCGTCAATCCGGTCTGGTCGAGAACAGTCATCTCCTTGGGCAACGACAGCATCGCGTCGTCGTTCGTGATCAGGCCGTCCCACGCTCCTTCGTGCCGGTAGAGCTCGCGCAGCAGCTCCCAGTCGTCGAGGTCGGCAAAGCTCACGTCGATGTCTCGGACGGGCACGAGCTCCACAAACGGCAGCGCCTCGGCCATCGCCGCAAGGATCGGCTGCGGGAAGTTGTGGTCGAGTGCGAAACGTCGTCGCGGCGTCACGATCCCTCGCGACTATGCCGCCCGCTTGTGCAGGTTGTCATCGAGCTGACGCTCGAGGTCCAACGCCTGGTCGATCTGCTGGGTCGATACGTATGGGTAGAGTCGGTGGATTCCCTCGGCGTCGAAGCCGTCGTGCGCGAGCGCGGCGAGGGCGCGGGTCTCTAGCCGCGTGTGGGCTACGTGTGGTGAGCCGCTCAGCTTGCCGGGCACGATCCGAAGATCGGCACGCGGCATGACGAGGTCGGGGCCCCGCGTACCCTCCGTTGTCGTGAATGGTGCGATCAGGTCGAGCATGTCGGGGCTGACGATCTGGCGTTCGAGGTTCTGAACACCCGCGTCAGCTTTGACGTGGATTTGGCCGTTGCCGTCTACGAGCAGCGCCGGGCGATCCCGGTCCCAGATCGACAAATCGAGCGCACGGAGCTCCCTCAGTGCGCGACGGACGGCGGGCATGCTCGTGCGCGGGATCTCGGTGCCTAGCTTCGAGACTTTGCGCTGGCGCAGCCAGTAGATCACGCGCAATCCCATCAGGTCGGCGTACGACCACCGCATGACCTTCCTCGCCGACACGCTCGGTACGAGCACGTCGTGGCGAGCCCACCAATGAATGGTGGACTTCGGAACGCCCGAAAGCGCTGCCGCGCGTTCTGCTGTGTATGCGCCGACCACGTCCACTACCGACGGAGCGTAGCATTGCGGGCGATCGCCGCGAAGCCAGTGCAGATCTCGTCCTGCGAAAGGTCACGCGATTTTCCGCTTCCGTCGGAGAGTCGCAGCAGCGCTGCGACCTTCCGTGGGCCTCATCATGCGCTGTTCGTCGGGCTAACCGGGCTAACCCCGAACCGGGATGCCTCTTCTGGCCGGCACATGGTGTCAGCGGTGCCAGGCGACGCCAGCTCGAAACCGTGGACCGAGCCATTTCAGTGCACGGCGATGGCTGTTGTAGAGCGTCCGCGCCTACGGCGCCGTTTCGCCGACCGAGTGCTTCCCGTTGGCGAAAACCTCGGCCTCCGTAGAAGAGCGCCACGTGGCTCGCACGGGTCCATGTCATCTCCTCGGATGCAACGATACAAAATGCCCGGACCGAGCAGCGGGCCGTACGCGAATTTGAGGAATGGCGGCACGAGCAGGAATCCGTAAGCCACGATCCACCTCCCGCTCCACGATCGCCCACGCTGCGCTCAGCCCAGCGGTGACGATCAAGCACCGAACACCGACGGCGCGGCACGAAGAGGCGATCGCGCGGGACTCGGAATGTCCGAGCCACCGAGCGAGTAGAAGGACGGTCTGAACGCCACCGGCACGAATCGCTGCGATGACCGCGCGACGTCTGCCGCTACCGCCGAACCTGGTGGACGCGACTGCGCGAACGAGCGTGCCGCGGATGAGGCGATGGTCCTGGCGAGCATCGCCGCCCACGACGAGAATTGTCGACACGGATGACTCCTGTGCGAACGCACGGACACGCGTTCGCGTTCGAGATAGTTGAACTGCGTGAACGCCCCAGGAGAGGCTAGGCGCGGGCGGCCTCTGTGCTCGCGACCTGATCCCGCACAACGCGCCAGGCTCCGGCCCGGAGCAGGTGTGCGCATTCGTCGTCGGTAACACGTGCTTTCAGTGCGGGTTCCGCGCGAGGAAATCCGCGCCGACCGTCCTCGAGTACGTACAGATACGCGACCGGGTCCTCGAGAGGTCGCGCGTCACCGGCCGTGTGAGGTGCATCGTCGATCTCGACCTCGCCGGTGTGGTCGCGCAGGTGCTGCATCATCGTCAGGAACGCCTTGTTCCGTCTGCGCGAGCCGGTTCCTTGCCCGACCGGACGGAATGCGGTCGCGTGGAGCTCCACGAGGACGAGTTGATCCATGAACAGCTTGTCCTCTTCGAGTGTCGCCCCGACGGGCCAGGTCACCTCTCCCCGAAGTCGCCCGGCGGGATCGTGCTGCTTGCGGGGAAGCTCGAAGTAGTCGACGATGAAACGCGCGTAGCGCACACGATCGTCGATGATCTCGAACTGGACATCGCCGAACACCACCATGAGAGACGACCGCGGGCCGCCCGTCGTCGGGTCGGCGAAGTACACGGCCTCTGCGAAGTCGGACGGGAATCGCTCGGAGATTGCTGTGGCAAGTCGCAGACGAGGTAGATGCGTCGTCTGAAGGCTCGGGTCCGGAATGATCCGTCGATAGGATCCGTATCGCTGGCTTAGCTCGTCGAGACTCGAGAACGACTCCAACGCGCTCTCATGGCCTCCTTCAATGCCACGGATCTCATAGCCACCATTCAAGAGCTTGATCGCGAAGAAGTGCCCGACGATCCCGGACAACTCGACGGCCACGGCGTGCATTCGATCGGGCTCGTTCGCCATGCGCATCGGCGTCCGCACCAGGCGGTCTTCGAACCCGAAGGCAGCCTCCGTCGCGGTGATCTCCAACGGATACTGTGGGCGGAGCGGTGGAGCTGCGCGCCGGCGACGGATCTCCGCGTCGAATTCCTCGTGCGTGCGGAGGTGGGCCGGCTTTTCCGGCGGTACGAGCGAGTCCGCACTTCCATCCTCTCCGGTGAGGCGGCGCGCTGCGAGTTGGTACGCCTCACCAGTCTTGGTCATTCGCTCACGCACGCGCTTTTGGAACGCACGATCACGCGGCTTCTTCTGCTTACTCAATTGGGCCTCCGATGTGTCAGAGAGCGGTTCCACACCAACCTGCTCTCGCGGCAGGAGATCCAAGAGACAGCGAAGCGAGATCCCGTCGGTCGTCCCGTTCATCCCTTTCGAGGACCATGGTGTGGATGGTCACAGGGAGCTGGCCGTTGGGTTGGGCCAAGTAAACGAGTAACGGATCGCGAGCCGGTGCGCAACAAGAACCTTGATAGGCGCGATCGCGAACGTCGATGCAAATCGCGTGGATTCTCATGGCGCCGCCCCTCACCACGAAGTCGCCACGCAATTGAGTGAGCACCGATTTCACCGGACGCTGGCACTCAAGTACGCGGTGATCCGTGAGCAACGCAGCGGTGGTCGGCGTGATCTCGCGTGTTTCGCTTTTTCTCGAATCGACCGCGCCGATTGATCGCTCGCGCTACGTGATCTGGCGCGCCGTGATCGAGCTTGCGGTGAACGTGCGCGCGATCCGTAGCGTCGTGGCCGTGCGCGGAGTCGTGCACGCGACTACGTGACGGCTCGATCGCGGAAAAACCAGGCCATGAATCGATGGGGGATCTCGGTAGGGATGGGGACCATGGGGACCCTCAACCCCTAACCCAATTATAGGGCCGATCAGAAAGCACTCATCTTCGGGTGTCGAGGCCTTCAACGACTGTCCGCCGCACGGACAGCACTACCCGCATACGTCCGCAGGAGGGTTTGCATGTCGCCGCTCGCATTCGACAAGCAAGCCGTTCACGTGGCACGCGCAGATCGCGAAGCTCCGCGTTCGCTTGTTCCGCACGCCGTCGTCATGTGGCACGTGCTCCCAGGTTCTCGACACCGCGGACCAACCGCTGTTCGTCGACGCGAACATCGAGTACCCCGAGTTCTGTCGCGTGGTCGGCAAGGTGCCTGGCCTCTACCGCTTCGACCAGTGTGACGAGGATGGCGTCGAGATCAAGGATGCCCCGCCGCGCTACATGTCGATCGTGAGTTGCGCAACGCGGGCGCGAGCAAGGACGACGCGCACGACGGCCAGGTGAACGCGCTCGCGGTCATCGATCGCTTGATGGCGACGCAGGAGCGCCTGGTCGCGACGCAGGCCGAGGTCATGATGCCGAAAACGCGAGATCGTGATCACCGAAAACGCGGCATCGTGATCACCGAAAACGCGGGATCGTGATCGCCGAAAACGCGGGATGGCGATCACCGAAAACGCGCATCGCGATCGGCGGTCGGACCAATCTCCGCGAATGACAGAGGCTGACGCAAGCTCGGCGCCCAGGAGGGCGTCCGTGCGGACGTCGCGAGGACGGTGCTGCCGGCGCCCCGAGAAGGAGCGCCAGTGCCGACGGAGCGACTGTCCATGCGGAAGACTACAGAGATCCTGCGACTGAAGTGGCAGCACGGGCGGAGCCATCGCCAGATCGCCGCGGCGCTCGCCGTCGGCGACGGCACGCCGAGCGAAGTGCTTGCGCGCGCGAAGGCGGCCGGCATCGCGACGTGGGCCGAGGTCGATGCACTGACTGACGACGAGCTCGACGCGCGGTTGTACCCGGCGACGAGCAACGCGGCCGCGCGCCCGCTGCCGGATCCGGCGTACCTGCACCTCGAGCTGCGCCGCAAGCACGTCACGCTGCGCTTGCTCCACGAGCCGACGCACGCGGACGCGATCTGCGATCGCCTCTTGCACAACGCCCACCGCCTCGTGCTAAAGGGCCCGTCCAAGCGGAACCCCAAGGAGGAGAAGTCGGACCACTGACCAGCACGACACCGTACTCGCCCCTGTAGCGATCACGATCCGGCGATCCGGGTGATCACGATGCGGCGGTTTCGGTGATCACGATCCGCGTGCTCAGGCACGAGGTCATTGGAGACCTGGTGGCCGGGATCACCTCGGACGTTGGCGGAGCCGCCCCACAAGCGGGTCGGTTCATGCACATGCATAGACTTCGGGACGACGTTGCCTCTGTACTTACGCGCCATGGCCTCGACGCCGGCCTGACCACCAGCGGCTGGCGCCCATTCGTCCAATTACTCACGTCGGTGATCGCAGAGCAGCCAATGGTCGCCCCGACTCACGACGTGCGCACCCTCATCTTCCAGCCGCTCAGCGGCGAGAAGGTGCGGCTCGTGATCGAGTTAGCAGAACCGCAGGGAGCTATGCGCCTGATCGAGCTCGAGGCCGAGCTTGGGCGATAGATTCTCGACGACGTGACATCCTAGGACCAGACGAGAAGCGCACCTCGAATCGATCCGTTTGGCGAAGCCCGCCGACCTCTCGGCAGTGGGAGATTTTGCTCGCGTGCGGCAGGCTGCCGGCAAAGTGTATCGCGGCCGAATCGGGAAGTCGGGTGCAGCAGATTGCTGCGCCGTCGCCAATACCCTGCCTCACTGCGGCCGAATGAAGTGAGTGCTTGACCGGAAGTGACGCAAGCAGAGCGGCTACGGTCGCGCGCCGTTACTGCGTAGCTGCATCGAGTTTCATTGCTGGCCTGATATCGTGTGAGGATCCATCAAGCTCCTCGGTCGAGTGCGGATTGCTGAGAATGGGTACAGCGTGTCCTCCGTTCGCATAACGGTGCACATCCCCGAGGGACAGGCGCAGCACTTCGAAGATGGCAAGCGACCATTCAACGAGTCGTACCTCGCGCTGATGCGGCACTATGGGATCAAGCCGCGCACGACCGAGGTCGGCGCGAAGGAGCAAAACGGTGACGTCGAGGCCGGCCACGGCGCGCTCAAGCGCAAGCTCGAGCAAGCCCTGCTCGTGCGTGGTAGCCGCGACTTCGAGAGCGTGGAGGCGTGGCAGGTGTTCGTCGACGGTGTCGTTCGCAAGGTGAACGGCACGCGCAGCAAGCGTGTCGCCGAGGACCTCGCGGCGATGCGCGAGCTAAACGTCTCCAAGCTGCCCGAGTACACCGAGGAGAAGATCCGCGTCAGCGAATGGAGCACGGTTCGCGTTCGCCATAACGCGTACTCGGTACCGTCGCGCTTGATCGGCGAGTGGGTTCGCGTTCGCGTCTACGAAGACCGGATCGAAGTGCGGTTCGCCGACGAGATTCAGCTCGAGTGCGAGCGGCTGCGCGGTCGCAATGGGCATCGCATCGACTACCGCCACATCATCTGGTCGCTCGTCCGCAAGCCGGGAGGTTTCGCGCGTTACGTCTATCGCGAGGAGATGTTTCCGTCGCTCGCGTTTCGCGAGGCGTACGACGCGATCCAGGCCGTGCGACCGGGCACCAAGGGTGACCTCGAATACCTGCGCATTCTCCACCTCGCGGCAAGCACCATGGAGAGTGACGTCGTTACCGCACTCGCGCTGCTCAAGATGAGCGACAAGCCCGTCACCGCCGACGCTGTCCGCGAGCTCGTCGCGACACAAGCGCCGGTTGAGGTGCCGGCGCTCGCGCCACCGCCGATCGACCTCTCCGAGTACGACGTGCTGCTCGTCGAGGAGGTGGCAGCATGACCACGATCGCTGATACCTCGCCGCTCGCCGCGCTCATGATCCTGCTGCGCTCACTCCGAATGCCGACGATGGCGCGGCATGCCGAGGAGGTCGCGCAGCTCGGCGAGCGCGAGGGCTGGACGTTCCTGCGTTGCCTGCATCACCTCGTCGAGCTCGAGGTCCACGAGCGCCGACGTCGTCGCATCGAGCGCAACCAGCGCCAGTCGGAGCTGCCCGCCGACAAGACGCTCGCGACGCTCACGCGATCGCGGCTCCCCGCGAAGGTCGCCAAGATGCTGCCGACCCTGTGCGAGGGCGCCTTCGTCGAGCGCGGCGATAACCTCCTGGCGTTCGGCAAGCCGGGACGCGGGAAGACCCACCTCGTCTGCGCCATCGGCCACGAGCTGATCCAGCGCGGATACCGCGTCCTGTTCGTGGCGACGTTTGCGCTCGTGCAACGTCTGCTTGCTGCCAAGCGCGACCTCAGGCTCGAGGAGGAGCTCGCGATCCTCGACGGCTTCGACGCCGTGCTGCTCGATGACCTCGGCTACGTCCAGCAGAGCCGTGAGGAGATGGAGGTGCTGTTCACCTTCCTCGCCGAGCGTTACGAGCGTCGCACCGTGATGATCACCAGCAATCTGGTGTTCAGCGAATGGGACCGGATCTTCAAGGACCCGATGACGACCGCCGCCGCGATCGATCGTCTCGTTCACCATTCCGTAATTCTCGAGATGACCGGCTTGAGCATCCGCATCGAGCAGGCGCAGGCCGGTCGCACGAATGAAGGAGGCAACGAACCGAGCCACCCCGAGACCACCGCCACTGACCCAACTCCGACGACAACTACTCCAACGACAACTACAGAAAGGACCTCGACGACCACGCCTCAATTCCCGACGACAACTACTCCACTCACCGACAACTCGATCCCAGGCGCAGCATCGACGGCACCTGGCCCGGCCAGCTCAACGAATCACCAACGCACCAAGGGAGGACCCACGAACGACCGCAGAGAGACGATCAAGCAACGCGTTCAACAACAACAATCGGAGCGAGATGGCGAGATGTAGTTGTCGTCAGCCGCAAGAATGTAATTGACGCCAGGCAGCGAGCCAAACCGACACTGAAATCTGATACTCGTAGCCACCGTACGCGCCGTGCGCTCCGTCGCTCATGATGAACTATCGGAGGTTACTCCGGTTCGAAGGACGCTAGGTCATCGGTGGAATCTTGATGCCGCCGGGACTGTCGCGGAGGGGTTCGCGCCGGACCGACGATAAGACGCATCGCTCCGGGACGCGCAAAGCGAGCTCCGCCGGGGCCTCCATTCTTGTCGGCTCAATGTGCGCAGCAGGCCGCTCTGCTCGCATGACCCAGGCAGGCAGCGGCAGAGCCTCGCGAATCGCCGCGAGCTTCATGCATTAATGATGCTCGCGCAGCTCCTTTGCGTGCCGGTGAGTGTCAAGATAGATGCCGCATGAGTGTCAGTTGTTGATGCCGTGCTCTGGGTTGAGTCGCACGGTCGCGATCGGGTTCCAGTTGCGAGTGCTACGGCTCCAGCGATTGGGATGCCGCTGCC
>JAEWJO010000493.1 GCA_023386455.1 Pseudomonadota bacterium
GGGTACAGGAGCGACCGGCCGGTCGCGATCACCGCCGGGATGCCGTGTCCCGACTCGCCGCGCTCGCGGAACCTGCGGCTGAGCGCGAGCACGAACGGGACCTTCGTCGGATCGACGTGCGCGCCGACCGCCGGCAGACCGCGGTGGCGATCCTCCTCGATCTCGACGATGCACCAGTCCGCGATCCGGGGCACCGCGATCCGCGCGATCGCCGCGAGCGTCTCCTGATAATCCAGCGACGTCAGCACGGTCTCCGAGTCCGCGAGGAATGCGATCCGCCGCGCGTTCGCCTCGGCCGCCTCGCGTGCGACCTTCTCCGCGGCGTAGAGCCACGACCGCTCGATCGCCTGCGCGGCGTACCAGGTCAGCACCTGAAAGAACGCGCGCTCGTGCTCGAGGAACCGATGCCCTCGATCGAACGCGTGAGCGAGGCCGCCGATACACCGGCCGTGCGCGAACAGCGGAACACACGCGATCGAGACCGCGTCGCCGATCTTCAGCAGCGAGACCGCATCTGGATAGCGTGCGGCGAGCTCGGCGCGCGATTCGATCCACACCGCGGTCTCGGACTTGATCGCGTCCAGCATCGGGATGCGCGGTGTGCGATCGAGCGGAACCGCGACGAAGTGCTCGGGTCTCGGTCCGAACGGCCCGACGCTACGGACGAGGCTCACCGTCGCCCCATCCGGCGACAGCACCCATAGCCCGCCGGCCCGCGCACCCGTCGCCGCCATGCTCGCATCGACCGCGGCCTCCGAGACCTCGGCCGGCGAGATCGCCTGCGCGAGAGCGCCGGTGAATGCATGCAGTCGCTCGAACCGCGACGCGGCATGCTCGGGGAACAGGCTGTCGTCGGCGTCCTTGCTGCGAGCGCGAGCGAGCGCGGTCGCGCACTGCGCCGCGAAGTCGTGCAGGAACGCGCGATCGACGGTGCTGAAGTGCCAGGGAATCTGAAACCCGAGGCCCAGCGCGCCGATGCATCGACCCTCGACGAGGAGCGGGACGCATGCGATCGATGTCTTCGCGAGATCGGGATGCGCTTGCAGCATCGCCGCGTAGTGCGCCTCGTAGTCGTCGAGGCAGCCGAGGTAGACGGCCGTGCCCGTCCTGATCGCGTCGACGATCGGGAGCTTCGCCCCCATCGAGAGCGAGCGATACTGCTCGACCGAGCCCGGCTGGTAGTTGATGCAGCTGACGAGCTCGAGGCGCTCGACATTCTCGTCGACGAGGAACAGACCGCCGGCCTTCGCGCCCATCGTGCTCATCGCGAACGACAGCAGCGTGCGCGCGATCTCGTCGACCGTGCGACCCTGACCCGGCGTGCCACCGACGGCATCGAGCCGCGGAAACATCTCGAAGAACGCGCGCGCGCGCTTGGACGCGTCGGGGCCGCCCGTCAGGCGAACGACCAGCAGGTCCGGTGCGAGCAGCGACGCATCACCGGAATACCGCCGATCGTCGCGCGCGCGCAGCGACAGCGGGGCCTCCGCCTGCATCGCGAGCCGGAGCCGTCCCGGTAGATCGTCCGGATCCGCGCAGAAGCTCGCGAGCGACGTGCCCTGCAGGGACGCGACGCTCGTATCGAGCGCCGTCGCCGCCGCGATGTTGCTCGCGACGATCATGCCGTCGCGATCGACGAGCAGCACCGGCTCTCGCAGGTGAGGAAGCACCTGCACGAACGCCTCGCGTCGCATCTCGTTCTCCGTCGCCACCACAGGACGCAACGCTATCAGAGGCCGCGCTGGTCGAGCCGGGGCGCGTGCGGCAACGTGGACCGACGCAGCTTCGGTGCCGCTTCGTATGCGTTGGCTGTAAAACTACGTCGGCATGCGTGACACGCCTCTCCCCGACGCCTCTCCCGTCCTACCCGAAGAGGTACTCGCACGACGCGCCGAGCTGCCGAGAAAGCCCGCGCCCGTCACGCTCGCCGGTGCGCGCGTCGAGCTTCGCCCGCTCGCGCTCGACGACGCCCGCGAGCTTCACGCGGTGTCCTGCGGCCAGCCCTTCACGCTCGGCACCCGCTCGATCGCCGCCTACGATCCCGAGGCGACGGTCTGGCGGTACATGTCCGCCGGCCCGTTCGCCGACGAGCACGCGCTGCGTGCGTGGCTCGCCGATCAGGACGCCGCGCCCGACGGCCGGCCGTTCACCGTCCGCGATCGCGCGACCGGCACGCCGATCGGCGTCGCGAACCTGATCGCGAACCAGCCACAGCACCTCAAGATCGAGCTCGGCAGCATCTGGTACGGCCCGATCGCGCAGGGCACGGGCGCTTCGCGCGAGGTCACCGAGCTCTTGCTCGCGCACGTGTTCGCGCTCGGCTACCGGCGGGCCGAGTGGAAGTGCGACGCGCGCAACACGCCATCGCGGCGCGCCGCGCTCTCGTACGGCTTCACGTTCGAGGGCATCCAGGACGCGCACTACATCATCAAGGGGCGAAACCGCGACACCGCGTGGTTTCGCATGCTCGCGGCAGAGTGGCGCGCGAGTCACCGCGCGCAGTCGTAGTAGAGCGGCTCGACGAGCTCCCACGGGTGGCGGCCCGGCAGCTGCGTCGACTGCGCCCGGTCGAGATCGAACACGACCGTCACCGCCGGCAGCTTCGCGATCGCCTCGCTCTCGTGAACCTGGTAGCTGCCCTCCTGGCGGTAGTCGAGGTTCGCGTTGACGCGGCCGTCCTTGCAGAACGTCAGCGTCTGGTAACAGGGCGCGAAGTCGCCCTCGCTGAGGCACTGGTCGTAGCTGTCGAAGCTGTCGACGAGCCGGCGATACGCGGTGTTGTCGAGCACGTCGCTGGCGCAGCCGGAGGCGGCGACGAGGAACGCTACGAGACAGAGTGCGCGCATGGTCTGCTACGAGGAGCAAGTCGCGCGCCACGGCCCGGTCTTCTGATCTCGGCGAGTTAGCGCACGTGATCCTCGCTCGGCGCGGCCGGCACCCTCGATCTGGGAGGGGTTCCCTCCCCGCCCGCGCTGTGCAAGGTCCGGACAGCCGCTAGACGAGAGCGCGAACGAGCGCGGCGATTCCGACGAGCGGCGCGAGCACGAACGCGGTCATGAGCGCGAGCGTCGGCACCGCGACGAGCAGCATCCCGGCGACGTCGCGGACGCGCACGCGCACCGGCCGATCGAGCCCGAGCGTGCCGCGCATCGCCTCGACCGTGCGCGGCAGCAGATGGTCGACGCCATTCTCGCCGTACAGGTTCCGGGTCTGCCGGCCGCGCGCCCAGGCGCGCGCGAGTCGCACCGGCGCCATCACGAGGCCGATCGCGAGGATCGTCAGGTTGAGGAACGTCGCCGCCGGCCAGCGCAGGCAACCGCTCGCGAGCTCCCACGCGCCGATCTCCGCCTCGCCCGCCAGCGTCGTGTCGTAGCCGGTCAGCACGTGGTGCAGGTCGTGGATGCGCACCGCCTTGCGGCGGCCGTCGGTGTTCGGGATCTTGACCGTGAGCTTCCACAGCTTGACCGGCACCCAGTCCAGAGCGTCCCCACCGTCCGCGCCAAAGCCGTTGACCTCGTAGTACGTCGCGCGCGCCGCAGCGAGAGTGGTTTCGTTCATGTCAACACCGTAGCGATCCGTGCTCGCCCCCGCTTTGGCGGCCCGCGCCGAACGATTGGCATCTCGCGCCAATCCGCCGCTAAGCTCGGGGCGTGGACGAACCGTCCAGCGATACCGCCCTCGCCGCGCCCGCCTTTGGCTACCTGGACTTCGGCGTCGCCCACGGCCTGTCGCGGGCCGAGCTCCTCGCCGCCGCCCACCTCGACGAGTCGCTGCGCGCCGACCCCGACGCGCGCTGCTCCCCGCTGTCCTACGTGCTCCTCTGGAAGGAGCTGATCACGAGGCTCCCCGACGTCGTCGTGCCCGTCGAGATGGTGCGCGACCTCGATCCGAACGTCCTCGGTGTCACCGGCCAGGTCGTGATGCGCGCCGACAACCTCCGGCACGCCGCGCAGCTGGTCGAGCGCTTCCTTCACCTCTCCGACACCGCGATGTCGATGAGCTGGCCCGAGCGCGGTGACCTGACCGGGTTCTCGATCGGTCACCGTCCCGAGGTGCTCGCGATGCGGTTTCCGATCGAGTCGATGCTCGGTGTCGGCTACCGCCTGATGCAGCACGCGTCGGGCGGCCGCGTTCCGATCACCGAGGTCACGTTCGCGCACGCCGCCGGCTACCCGGTCGCCGCGTACGAGGACCTGTTCGGCGCCCCGGTTCGCTTCGAGCAGCCGATCAACGCGCTGTGGTTCCCGAACAGCGCGATGGAGATCCCGTTCGCGGGCCGCGATCCGGTCGCGCGCCGCTACCTCGAGGCCCAGGCGATGCAGCTCCTCGCCGCGATCCCGCAGCCGGTCGCACCGGTGCCGGAGATCGTTACGCAGGTGCGCGCCGCGATCCTCGACGAGCTCGCCTCGAGCGGTGCCGAGCTCGCGCGCGTCGCCAAGCGGCTCGCGATGTCGACGCGGACGCTTCAGCGCCGGCTCGAGGACGTCGAGACGAGCTACCAGGATCTCGTCGAGGATGTCCGCGCGTCGGCCGCACGGTCCCTGCTGCGCGATCGCACGCGCTCGATCATCGACGTCGCATTCGAGCTCGGCTACGCCGACCTCAAGGGCTTCTACCGCGCGTTCAAGCGGTGGACGAATGCGACGCCCGCCGAGTGGCGCGCGCGCGCGTGACGTCACCGCCTGCGCGGTCGCTTGCCGGCTCGGTCGGCGGGCGTGTGGCGGCGCTGCAGATCGCTCGACGTCACGAGCTCGCAGTCACTGGTCTCGAGCTCGCCGACGAGGAGCGGTGCGAGCGCGGCGAGCAGCGCCGTGCGGCCCGGTGACTCGTGAGCGCGCGCGTCGGCGGCACCATCCTTCGAGATCGTGATCGCCGTGAAGTGCGTCGGCGCCGCCGGATCGCGGTACATCGTCCACGACGTGTCCGGGAGCTCGGCGCGGACGTAGGAAGCGAACTCGAACATCGCGCGCTCGGCGTCGAGCCGGGCGTCGGCGCGGACCTCGAAGCGAGCGAGCTTGAACACCGGCACGCCCGGACGATAGCAGCGCCGGCTCGGTACGGATGCACGCATGGCCACTCGACGTGGCGGTCGGTGGAGCGCTAGGTTCCGGCGTGATGACGAAGCCCACGCTCATGTACTTCGATGCCCCCGTCAGCCGCGGCGAGGAGTGCCGCCTCGCGCTGCACATCGCCGGTGTCGACTTCGAGGATGTCCGCATCAAGCCGGCCGACTGGGCGAGCATCAAGCCGACGACGCCGTACGGCAGCATCCCGGTGTTCCAGATCCCCGGCCACGCGCCGATCGCGCACTCGAACGCGATCCTCGTGCTGATCGGCCGCAAGCACGGCCTGCACCCCGCGGATGACTTCGAGGCCGCGCGCCACGAGGGCATGATGGCGTACGTCGAGGAGCTGCGCGCGCACGTCAGCCCGACGTTGCGCATGCAGGGCGAGGAGAAGCAGAAGGCGCGCGAGGCGCTCGCCGCGACCTACCTGCCGCAGTGGGGCGCGACCGTCGAGAAGAACCTCGGCGACGGTCCATTCTTCGGCGGCGCGCAGCTGAACGTCGTCGATCTCAAGCTGCACATGGCGGTCCGCTGGTTCAACGGCGGCAAGGTCGACTTCATCCCGGCGACGATCTTCGACGGGTTCCCGAAGCTCGTCCGCGTGTTCGAGGCCGTCCGCGACGACGCGCGCGTCAAGAGCTGGTACGCGAGGTCTTGAGCACGCCGTCGACCATCTGCCGCGCGATCGGGTGGTAGCTCGCGCCGTTCTTCGCGAATAGCTTCGCCGCCGTCTCGCGCGTCGCCGGCGTTGCCGCGAGCGCCGTGTAGAGCGGGCGCAAGTACTTCATGCGCCCGACCTCCGCGACGACCTGCTCGACGCGCGGCAGGACCGCCGGATAGCCCGACTTCAGGGCGAGCGTCAGCCACGGCACGAGCACGTCGAAGTTCGTGCTCGCGGTCAGGCGATACGCGTCGTCGAGGCCCTTGCAGAATGCCGAGGGCGCGGGACGCGGCACGCTCTCGAGGTAGAGGGCCCACTCGATCGGGCCCCAGCCCTTCGTGTGGTCCGCCGTCGGCACGCTCCCCGACGTCGCGAGCATCTCGATCGTCGCCAGGCGCGCCGAGCTCGCCGGCTTCGCGGTCGCCGGCACGCCTTCACCGTCGATCCACGCGCGCGCGTTCGCCTTCGCGAGCGCACCCGGCAGCGCCGTCTCGATGTTCGCCTCGAACTCCTCGGTCGTGATCGCGCCGAACCGGTACGTGTCGAGATAGCTGCGGAGCCAGCGCGAGAACGCGTCGCGGCCGACGGCGCGCTCGATCTCGCACAGGAACATGTAGCCCTTCTCGTACGGGATCAGCGAGTAGCACTCGTCCGGATCGATCGACGCGAGGTGCGTGCGCAGCTTCGTCATCGCCGGGCGATCCGCGAACCGCTCGAGCGACTCGTCGAGCTCGCGCCGGCCGAGTGCTGCCTGGAGCGTCGCCATCTCGACGCCGTCGAGCGCCTCGACGATCCGGCGCTCCGCGTACATCGTGAAGCCCTCGTTCAGCCAGAAGTGCTCGGCGTTCGCATTCGTGACGAGGTTGCCCGTCCAGCTGTGCGCGAGCTCGTGCGCGACGACCGACACCAGCGACCGGTCGCCCGCGATCACCGTCGGCGTGAGGAACGTCAGTCGCGGGTTCTCCATCCCGCCGTACGGGAACGACGGCGGCATCGTCAGGATGTCGAACCGCTCCCAGTCGTACGGACCGAACAGCGCCTCGGCCGCACCGATCATCGCCTCGACGTCGGCGAACTCCCACGCCGCCGCGTCGACGACCGAGGGCTCTGCCCACACCCGGCACCGCGGCGACAGATCGCGCGACGCGAGGTCGCCGACCGCGAACGCGAACAGATACGGCGGAATCGGCTGCGGCATCTGCCAGCGATGGTGCGCGACCTCGCCGGTCTCGGTGCGCCCGCGGTCCGCCGCGGCCATCACGACGACGAGGTCCTTCGGCACCGCGAGCTCCGCGGTGTAGGTGACGCGCAGCCGCGGCGTGTCCTGCATCGGGATGATCGAGCGCGCGTGGATCGCCTGGCACTGCGAGAACAGAAACGGCTTCGCGCCGCCCTTCGTCTGCGCCGGCTGGAGCCACTGCAGTGCCGACGCCTCCGGCGACGTCCGGTAGCGGATCGTGATCGACGGCGTCGCCGCGCTCAGCTCGATCGCGAGCCGCTGCCCGAGGTATGGCTCTGCCGGGTGCAGCACGAACGACAGCGTCTGCCCGCTCGCATCCTCGACGTGCTCGATCACGAGGTCGCGCGTATCGAGGTCGAGCCGGCCGGCGGCCGGGGCCTTGAACGTCAGCACGACCTCCGCCTGGATCGTGCGCGACGGGAAGTCGATGCCCGCCTTCAGCGAGAACGAGTCGGTCTGGGCCTGGGTGTCGTCGCAGTACGAGTGCGGATCGAGTCGAGCCATCGCGCGCGATGGTACACGCGCCGCCCCCGCTCCCGCGTCAGTTGCAGACCGGCTTCTGGTCGCACTTGCCGGCGTTGCAGTACCGGCTCTCGCATTGAACGAGGCCCTGGTCGACCATGCAGGTGCCGAGGTCCGGCACCTTCGGCGCGCACATCGGCATCGTCGGATCGCCGCTGAAGGAGCAGTAGCCCTCCGTGCACACGCCGACCCCGAGGCAGCTCTGCCCGATCCCCGGCGCCTGCGCACACTGGTTGTTGGAGCACGCGTGGAACGACTGGCACTCGCCCTGCGTCGCGCACGTCGAGCCGACGAGCCCACCGGGCATGCACGCGCCGTTCTTGCAGACGTCACCCTGCAGCAGGCACTCGGCGCTCTGCGTGCACGGGCCATTCGTCGGCACGAGTGTCCGGCACACCGGATTCGGCATCGCGGCAGTCGAGACGCATCCGCTGCCCTCTGGACACTGATCGCTGTAGGTGCACGGCTCCGTCGCTGCCTTGTACGGCGCGCACACGCCCGTTGTCTGGTCGCAGTAGCCGTTCTGGCACCTGTCGAGCTCAGGCACTGCTCCGCCTTGTCGCCATGGAAGATCACCGAGCCAGCACTCACCGCCGCGATCGTGTCGGACTGCAGGACGACGATGTTGTTGTACAGCTTCAAGCACGACGGCAGGTCCTCGAACTGGCCGCAGCGCACCGCGTACCTGCACAGTGCCTCGACGCTTGCCGGGCCGAGGTCCTCGATGCCCAGGCCGCCGGCGTCGTGGCCCGCGTCGATCGTCGTGCAGGGCCCCGTCATGCCCGGCGCACGGCACACACCGCTCTGGCACTCGAGCCCCGCCGGGCACGCTCCCGAGGCGCACGACACCTGGCAATCGCCGTAGCTCGGGTTGTAGCAGGCGCCGAGCGCACCACAGAGGAGCAGGACCCCGTAGAACCTCACTGGCTCGATCATCGCACGTCGTCCCATCGGATCCGGTCGAACAGTGCGCGCAACCGGACACCTTTCGCCGGATCGATCACGCTCACCCAGCTGATCCGGCCGAGGAGATGTGCGCGAAAGTCGGCATGCCCGTCGCGGTTCTGCGCCGCCGGCCCGGTCCGCGCGCAGTTGAACAGGATCGCGCGCAGCCGATCGACCTCGTGGCGCGCGACGGCGACCTTCGCGTTGACGACGAGCCCGGTGACGCGCTGGCGGTCGGCCGCGGTCATCACGCGCGTCTTCTTGAAGTTCACCGCGAAGCCCTCGTCGTGCGCGATCGCACCGATGCGACCGACGATGCTCGACGCCGCACGCGCGAGCGCCCGATCGCCGGAGAGCACGAGGTCGTCTGCATACCGCGTGTAGGTGGCGCCGAGCCGTGCCGCGAGTGCCGCGACACGGACGTCGATCCCGTAGGCGGCGAGGTTCGCGAGCGCGCCGCTCGTCGGTGCTCCCTGCGGCAGATGCGCGCCTCGCAGCTGCGCGAGCTCGCTCCACTCGCGCGATGGCGCCGCCGCGAGTACGGCGCGTGGCGTCCGATGCGTGCACAGCGCCGCGAGCATGCGCGCGATCACGTCAGGATATCCCGCGCTGCGGAAGATCGCCGCGACGCGCGGCCGCGACACCGACGCGAAGAACGCCTGCAGGTCGATCCGGATCACGACCTCGCGACCGGCGTGCGCTGCCGCGAAGCCCGCGACCGAACGGCCCCTGCGGAACCCGTGCGCCGCGTCGTGCGGTGGGATGTTCGCGACGATGTCGTCGAGCAGCAGCCGCTGCAACGCGCGCAATCGCGGTTTCGGCGCCTCGAGCAGCCGGTGTCCTCCGGTGCGCTTCGCGATCCACGTGTAGCGGTAGTGTCGCGCGCGCTCGTTCTGCGACTCGCGCGCGATCCCCCGCTCGTCGGCGAACGCCTCGAGCCGCGGCACGTCGACCCCGAGCCACACGGCGAGCTCCTTGGGCGATGCCAGCGCCGGCACGGGCCATGGCGACTCGGCCATCTCGAGCGGTGGCTTGGGCCATCGGCGGATCCAGATGTCCGGCCGCGTGCGCCATTGGTCGGGATACACGTCATAGAAGCGCAGGACCGCGAGCTTCGAGTACGAGCTCAGCCACTCGACAAGATCCTCGAAGTCCGGCGGCTCTTCGAACTTGCGCTGCAGCGCCTTGACGAGACCGACGATCCACTTCGCTTCAGCGAGGTTCGTGACGTAGGCGAGCCGCGTCACCATCGCTCGCCGCTCCCACGGTCCGGAGAGCAGCGCCAACGCGAACGCTCGAACGATTCGCGACGTCATGGGTGTGCGACGGCGGACCAACCCGTCTCGTCTCGCCACGGCCAGAACTGCGCCTTGCGCAGCCCACGGCCGTGCATCGCACTCTCGGTCTCTTGCAGCATCCCCGCGGTTACCGCGGAGAGGTGATCAGCATGTCGATCACCTGCTTGGTACCGCCGTCGCACGCCGCGACGTTACAACATCCACGAGCGAGCCCGCGTGCGGGTGGTCAGAACGTGATGACGACGGATCTGGCGGACCACTTCGCAGGCCCGTGATAGGTGACCTCGATGTTGTTGCCATCGGGGTCGAGCACGAAGGCGGCGTAGTAGCCCGGATGATACTTGCGCTCACCCGGTGCACCGTTGTCGGTGCCGCCGGCCTCGAGCGCCGCTGCGTGAAAGCGATCGACGGCGGCACGGTCGGCACCGGCGAACGCGAGGTGGACGCGCCCGGTAGGTGCGAGCGTCTCGCCGCCACTCCTGGTCGACGAGACCCAGAGCTCGTCGCAGAAGAAGTGGTCGCCCTCGACGTAGGCGCCGATCGGGATCCCGAGCGCCGCGAACACGGCGGAGTAGAACCGGTGGCTGGCTGCGAGGTCCTTGACGACCAGTTGAACGTGATCGATGAGACGGCCGCGATGAAGCTCCATGCGCAAACCTTAGCGGGCACCGCAACGACTGCACCTGTCGCGGTATCGAATGAGACATGCAGATCGTCCGGATCGACCATGTCCAGCTCGCGATCCCGCCGGGTTGCGAGGATGCAGCGCGCGCGTTTTATCTCGGTGTGCTCGGTCTGACGGAAGTCGAGAAGCCCGCGGCGATGCGTGCGCGCGGCGGGATGTGGTTCGCCGAGGGGATTCACCTCGGGATCGAGGACGGCATGCGACCGTCGTTGAAGATGCACCCAGCCCTCGTCGTGACCGACCTCGCGGCGCTCGAAGCGCGTCTGCGCGCGGCCGGCTGCGAGTTTATCGACGCGCATGATCTTCCCGGTGTGCGTCGAGGCCACACGCGGGACCCGTTCGGAAACCGCATCGAGCTCGTGCAAGACGCGTCTCCGTAGCCGTCGCGCAGATCGCACCTGCCGCGCACGGCGTGGCACGCATGCTGCTGCACTTCTGGCCGGAGGAATACCGATGCAGCCTCGCATGCACCTTCACACGAGTCAGCTCGCGGATCCGCATGCGGGTCGAACGCTGAGCGGTGCGCAGGAGCTGCTCCGGATCTTCGTCGGGCGATGGCAGGTCGAGGGTCAGACCTCGGTCGCGGCTCCGATCGGGAAGGGCTCGGCGTTCCACGGCGAGGAGGTGTACGAGATGCTGCCGGGCGGGTTCTTCCTCCACGGCCAGTGGCACCGCAGCTTCGACGAGGGCGAGCACGTCGGGACCTGCATGATCGGGTTTGCGCCCGAGAAGGGCAGCTACTGCGCGCATCACTACGACAACCTCGGCTACATGCGCGAGTTCGTGCTCACGGTCCGCGATCGAACGTGGCGGCTCGCGAGTCGCTACGAGCGCGCGACGTACGTGTTCGCCGAGGACGGCAAGTCCTTCGAGCAGCACTGGGAGACCTCGAAGAACGGGCTGTCGTGGCAGCCCCTCTGCGACCTCGTCGCGACGGCGGTGCCGGCGGTGACCGCGGCCGGAAGCGGTGGGTTCGCCGCCACGAACCAGAACATCGATCGCGAGGGCATCGCACGGCGCTGCTACGAGGCGTACGCGCGCCACGACCGCGCGATGCTCGAGCCGCTGATGGGACCAAACCTCCACTTCACGAGCCCGTACGACAACGCGATCGATCGCGCGACGTACTTCGCGCGGTGCTGGCCCGGCAACACGCGGATGAAGAACATCGAGATCGAGCGCGTGTTACTCGACGGAGACGACGCGGTCGTCGTCACCTACACGCTCGTGACGGTCGGCGGTCGCCGCATCCACAACACCGAGCGGCTGTGGTTCAAGGACGGGATGATCGATCGCGTCGAGGTGTTCTTCGGCGCGGAGCGCGACGCGGCCGGCGCGTTCGTGCCGATGCGCAAGGACTGAGGCTCAGCCCGGCGGGCCGTGCGGGGCGAACACCGTGCAGCCGGTGATGAAGAGGTCCTCGATGCGACCGGCCTCCTGCGTCGTCGTGCCGACGAAGATCGTGCCGACCGACGTGTCGCCCGCGCCGAGCTCGATCACGGTCAGGTCGCGGCCGGTCGCGGTGTGGCGGAACGTCTGGACGTTGATGCGGTCGTCGTCGGCCAACGCGATGCCCTGGTCGACCGTCGTCGACGCGCCGTAGATACGCTTCAGCGTCGCCTCGGCCTGCGCGCGCTCGGTGGCCGACAGCTGGCTCGCCGCGGTGATCGCGCGCGCCGCGCCATGCGTGAACGCCGGGTCGTTGCGGAGCGCCGACCAGTCCTCGGGCAGGAGGCACGTCTCGTGCGAGACCGTGCAGTTCAGGAGGTCGCCGTCGTGGATCGACGACACGAGCGCGCCGGTGGCGTTGTCGAAGATGCCGCCATAGGAGTTGTCGCCGGCGCCGTACTCGTACGCGGCGAACTGACGGCGACCGCTCGGCTCGCTGACGTACGTCAGGTTGACCTCCATCTCGTCGACGCGGGCGAGGGCCTCCTCGGGCGTCGTCACGTCGGTGTGCGACGACTGCTGGACCGCGACGACGAGGCGTCGCTTCTGCTCGGCGCTGTACGTCGCGAGCGTGGCCGGCGTGATCTTGGTCTGGAGGTCGATCTCGAGGATCGGGTTCGTCGCGATGTCGTGGTACGTGTCACCGAACAGGCAGCTCGCGGGCGCGGCGCAGCCGTCACCGCTGCAGTTGACCGTCAGCTTGAACTTGCCGGTCGTCGTCGCCAGGTGGCCCTTCACGAGCGCGCGGTACATGCCCGCGCCGAGGTTCTTCGACAGCTTCGAGTACGTCGTGTTGCCGTAGTCGTCGTTGCGATACAGGTACGAGCCCCAGCCGTTCGGGCCCGCCTTGTAGAGGTAGAGCACCGTGTCGGTGCGGCGCTGGCCGAGCAGCGCGTAGCTCGTGACGAGGTCGACCGATGCGTTGCCGGTCAGATCGAACTGCCAGGTGTGGAAGTGCTCGGCGGCGGTGAGCGCGGAGGCAGCCGGGACGCCGAACTCGATGTAGCCGTGCTCGGTCGGGTGGGCGAACGAGTCGTCCTTGCCGAAATCGGGCGCTGCCTCCTCCTCGGGTCCCTTGTCGTCGTCGAACAGGCACGCGGAGGCGGTGAGTGCGAGGCCGAGCCCCAGCGCGGCGGACAGATGGATACGCATGGCGCCTCGCGACGAAGCAACTCGCGCGCCGTCGGCTGCGACGGAGCTGTCACCGCGGACGACGTGATCGCGCGCAGTTACGGCGGCGAGATCGGTGGTGGCTGATCGAGTAGCCGGCTAGGTGTGGCGCGCCGCGCGTCACTCCTCGAGGAGCTTGCCGAAATCGACCGCCGGGAACGTCCCGCGCGCACCGATCGCCGGTGGCGTGTACGCGACGTACGTGTGGCCCTGCCAGCGCCGCCAGACGTATCGCGGGTCCTCGAGCGGCGCGGCGAAGTGCGCGATCGCGGTCCGCGGACGGCCGTCGGAGGTGACGCTCTCGATCTCGATCACGACCCCCGTGAGCTCGACGCGATCGCCGGCGGCGAACGGCCGCGCGACCGGCGAGCGCACCATCTGATCGATCTCGTAGCGCAGGAACCCGCCGTCGGGCGTGACGCGCAGCGTGCGCTCGTCGAGGCGCTCGATCGTCACCGCGGTGGTCGCCGTCGCCAGCCAGTAGAGGTGCGCCGGACGGACCTCGCCGCGCGACTGCCGCATGATCGGGATGTAGCCGCACAGCGCGTCCGACGGAGTTGCCGCGACGATGACGATCTTGTCGGCGATGCCGGGGTCGCGAGGAATGCCGGCGTCGGCACGATCGAGCACGCGTCCAACCGCGACCATCGAGCGCGAGCGCAGGACGAGCAGCGGCGGCGCGAGCACGAGGTGACAGAGCACCATCGCGACCGCGACGAGCGAGATCGCGAGCCGGCGAGCGCGGCCATCGCCGAGCTGGTCGCGGTGGCGCAGCGTCGCGGCGAGCAGCTGGGCAACGAGACCCATGCCGCCGATGCCGGCGAACACGAGCAGCCGATCCGCCGGGAACGTGCTCGCGACGGGCACCGCGGCGAGCAGCATGCCGGTCGCGAAGAACCGGGCGACCGGATCACGGCGGACGAGGCGCGCGCAGGCGAGGCCGATCGCGACGAGCGTGACGAGCGCGAACGCGAGCATCGGCACCAGCGCGCCGATCACCGGATACAGCGACGCGAGATCCGACCATGGCACCGCGAACAGGCCGAGCAACAGGAACGGGATGCGGGTCGCCGCCGCGCCGAGGAAGTGCCGCGGATCGGCGCCCGGATCGAGGTAGATGCCCGAGCCGACGACACCGTAGCCGAGGTGCGCGTAGAGCACGCGCCACGCGAGGACGATCAGGACGTACGGCGCGAGTGCGGCGAGCCGCGACTTCCACGGCGCCGGATCGAGCCACAGCGCGTGGGCCGCGAGGTACGCGGTGATCGCGAGCGCGGACTCCCCCGCGCCGAGCGAGACCGCGAACAAGAGCGGCGCGATCCACCGGCCGGCCACCCAGCCGTCGCGGCGCCACCGATCGTGGGCGAGCAGCACCGGCATCGCGAGCGCCAGCGCGACGAGCGCGTTGCGGTTCGCGATCCAGCCGACGACCGGGCCGCGCGCGTCGTCGAGGGCGTAGAGCGCGAACGCGAGCACCGCGATCCAGCGTGCGTTCGGCGGCACGAACCGACGGAAGAACAGCCACACGACGAGCAGCGCGAGCGCGTGCCACACGAGGTTGTGCGCGAGCGCGGCCGGCGCACTGTCGGGCCACAGCGCGTGGTCGAGTGCGTGCGTCGCCGACGACACCGGCCGCATGAACGACAGGCGCAGGTTGACGTCGGCCCACCACGGAAACAGCCCGCCGTCGCGCAGCTGCGCGTTGTCGGCGGCGTTGCCGTTCGCGAACACGAACAGGTCGAGCGGCCGCGCGTGCAGGCCGGCGATCGCCGGGTCGCTGCGCGAGATCACGCGGTGGAGATGGTCGTCGGCGGTGAAGTCGGCGGTCAGCGCCGGCGCCGCGAGCGCGAGGCCGAGCGCGAGCACGATCCAGGGCGCGTAGCGCGCGCCGAGCCACGACACGATGCGGTCGGAGATCCGCAAGACGTGCGGATTCTAGTAGTGACGCTCGAGCACGTACCAGCCGAATGCGCGCAACATCACGCGCGCCAGCGACGGGTCGAGCAGCGGTTCCGCCTTCGCCCACCCGGCCTCGACGAGCGTCCGCGCGGTGGCGGCGCAGGCGTCGATCGCGCCGCACGTCTGGATCAGCTCGACGGCCGCGGCGACCGTGCGCTCGTCGGTCGGCTTGCTCTGGAGCGTCTTCCACAGCCATTCGCGGTCGGTCCGCTCGAGCTTGCCCATCGCGACCGCGACCGGCAGCGTCACCGTGCCGTTCGAGATGTCCTCGCCGCGCTGCTTGAGGTTGCCCTTGAAGCCGCGCAGGTTCAGGACGTCGTCCATGATCTGGAACGCGAGGCCGACCGCCTCGAAGAACTCGCCGACCGCCGCGATCTGCGCGTCGGTGCCGCCACCGGCGACCGCGCCCATGCGCGCGAGACAGCCGGCGGGCGCCGCCGTCTTCAGGCGGTGGCACGCGAGGATGCGCGACTCGAGCGTCTGGGTCTTGCCGGTCGCGACGACGCCGGGCATCAGCGGCGCCATGCCGCCGAGATCGATCGCCTGGCCGGCGTGACCGGCGCGCATCGCCGAGAAGTACAGATCGTAGATGCGCAGCTTCTGGCTGTCGTTCAGCTCGTCGCTGTGGAGGAGGTTCTGCGTCAGGAAGTACGCGGCCGTGCCGGAGTTGATCGCGATCGGCTCGCCGTGCGTGACGTGACAGCACGGGCCGCCGCGGCGCACCGTCGACCGATCCTGGACGTCGTCGATGATCAGCGAGCCGACGTGCATCAGCTCGGGCATCGCGAGCCACTGGCTGAACTTGCGCGAGTCGCCGCCGACGACGTCGCAGCACGCGAGTGCCGCGTACGACCGCCACGACTTGCCGCCGCGGTCGACCATCTCGCGGATCGGCGCCACGAGCGTGTTCGCCATCGACTGCGGGTCGACGCCCTCCATGTAATGCGCGAGCTCCTCGCTCGCGATCAGCTCGCGCACCTCGTCGTGCGTCGGCTCGAGTGGAAGCACCATCGCCGTCGAGGTGCGGACTTCCTTGCCGACCGCCGAGAAGAAGTCGTCGAGCGTGTCGATGTTCTCGAATCCGCTGCGCTCGATGTACGCGAGGCCGGTGACGGTCGTGTCCCCGAGCGAGCCGCGCGCGGTGCAGCGACCTTCCCAGAACGCCGGCTTGGAGATGACCGTGATCATCTCCTGGTCGTCGAACGCGGCATCGATCGCGAGATCGAGCCCGATCGACGGAGCCTGGAGGCGCCAGGCCGTCGGATACGAGTGGAACGTGCGCTTCGACGTCCAGGTCTGCACCGGCGAGAACGTGACGTCGGGGATCGAGCGCCGCGTGCCATCGGCGTCGATCGCGATCATCCACTTGCCGACCGTCTCGTGCGTGCGGACGTCGATGATCTCGTACGCCGTCAGGTCCGTGCCGTCGTCGAGCTGGATCGCGGTCCAGTTCCAGCCGAGGTCGCGGATGCCCGCGCCTTCGGCGACCGGCTCCTCGAAGTGGCCGCGCGGCTTCTCGTCGGCGACGTAGCCGCCGAACTCGTGGTCGTACCAGCCCTGCCCCTTCTTCACCGCGAGCGTCTCGCCGGCGACCGTCACGGTGCCGGTCACGCCGCAGCGCGGGACGAAGTAATAGAACATCTGCTCGCCCGCGTTGCCGCGGACGACGCCGTCGTCGCCATGGCGGATCGGAGGCTTCTCGAGGGCGAACGTGACGTCGAACCCGACGTCCTCGTCCGAGTGCCGCGTCCGCACGCGATACGTGCCGTCGGGCAGCTTCTCGAAGCTAGCGTCGCCGTACTGGACGAACAGCCGATCGGGGGCGACCGTGACGCCGCCATCGAACACGCGATCCGGCGCGGGCACCTTGCCCGCCTCGAGGATCTCGGCCATCGCACGGTTCAGGCGCTCGTCCTTGCTACCGCGGCCGTTCTTCATGCGCTCGAGCCCGAGCTCGGGCGACCGCTCGTCGACGCGCGACTCGCCCGCGTACGACTTCGCGTCGACGTCGGACAGTGCCCACGTCATCGAGTGCGCGTAGCTGACCTCCTTCGTCGCCTCGTCGTACGACGAGATGATGCGGAAGAACGCCGCGAACAGGCCGAACGTGCGGCCATCCTCGACCTCGACGTGCCCGTTGACGTACCACCACTCGGTGTCCGCCGCGGGATGCGGGAGATCATGCTGCGCGAGATCGATCGGCCCCGGCGCTGGCCACCATGGAAGTCTGGTCATGGGCAAGCGCGTGCACGGTACACGAACAGGTCATACGTTCAACCGCGAACTTTCTATCGGGTCCTCTCCAGAGGTGAGGTGTCGGCGACCCCGAGCGTTCGAACCGTGCGCAGTTCGTGCAGGTTGGTGGAGCTGAGCGACGTTGTTACACGATTCGGTCATGTGCCGGCCGCAAGAACCGTGTCTACGAGTACGTTCGGTCGGTGTCGCTGACCGTCGAGTCGCTCGCGGTTCAACCACGCTGGGACGAAGCGCGCGTTCGTGCGCTTCCCGGGCAGAGCCGCGGCGATCTCGTCGGCGCGTGGGGCAAGAACGTCGTCGCGCGCTTCGGCGAGGAGGGCCTCGCCCGCGTGCGCGAACGCCTGCGCCCGCCGCTCGATCGCTTGGACCTCATACAGACGGCGCGCGACTGGATCCCGGTCCACGCTCAGATCCTCGTCACCGAGGCGATCGTCGACGAGCTGCTCGGCGGCAGCTGGCCCGCGCTCTATCCGCTGCTCGTCGAGGACACGCGCGCGGGCCTCGGCCGCATCCAGCTCGCACTGCTTCGCGCGATGGGTCCTGCGCGCGCCCTTCGCCTCGGGCCGTCGACGTTCTCGAAGGTCCACGAGCGCGGCCGCCACGAGGTCGAGGTCACCGGCCGGCGCGCTCGCCTCTCCTTCCACGACAACGAGCTGTTCGCGCACCCGTCCTGGCGCATCCTCCAGCTGCTCGCGACCCGCGCGCTGCTCGAGCTGACCGCGAGCCCGGGCACCGTCGTCGGCGAGGACGCTGGCTCCGACGCGTTCGTCGCGATCGCGGCCTGGTAGCTCAACACTTCGTAATAACGCGTGAACACGCGGGATCCCTGACGCGCCGGCGCCACACTCGCCGCGTCGCGCCGGTCACCCTCGCGGCCAGGTTCCCGGCACTTGCGACCCGCGCTGCACCTCCGCCAGCGGCACCTCCCTTGCTCTATCCCCGGCCATCGCCATGACTCGCTTCCTGGTCCTCGCCTTCGCTCTGCTCGCCGCGGTCCCCGCCTGTGACGTCGACTGCTTCGACGGCGGCGCGCTCGAGCAGCGCTACCGCGACGGCCAGGCCGAGGCGCAGAAGGCCAACGTCGCCGCATTCGATCGGGGCAAGGCGGCCGGCCTCGCGCTCACGCGCAGCGACGGCGAGCGCGACGGAACCGCGGAGGGCTACGACGCCGGCTACGGCGCGGGCTACCAGAGCATCTATGGCTACTCGGCCGGCTACACCGACGGCTACTATTCCGGTTCCGGCGACGGCGTCGGTGATCCGAGGGCGTGCAGCGACGGTGCCTCCGCCGGCTTCAGCGTCGGTCAGAGCACCGGCTATGGCGACGGCTCGAACGCAGGCTGGAACGACGCCTGGGGCCTCGGCTACGACGATGGTTACGCCGATGGTGCATCGACCTGCACCGCCGCGCGCACGCTGCCGGGCTCGGCACCGCTCGCGAAGGCGACGCGCGATGCAGTTCCCGCGAAGGCGCCGGAGGTCGACTCCGAGGATGCGCGTGTCTGTTACGCGCGTGGCTACGACGATCAGACCGATCCGAACGCCTACGCGCGCGGTCTCGCCGAGGGCAAGCGCCTGAACCCCGACTACCAGGCCGGCTACAAGGCGACCTATCCCGCCGCGTACGATCGGGGCGAACAGGATGGCGCGCGCGCCGGCTACGACGCCGGCTGGAACGACGGCTACGGCGACGGCTACGATGATGGCTACGGGTCGATCTACGACGGCTGCTACAGCGGCGCGTACACCGACGGCTACGACGACGGCTATGGTCCGGGCTACGACAGCGGCTACTCGTCCGGCTACGGCGATGGCTACTCGTCGGGCTATGACGACGGCGACGACTGCAGCGACTCGTGAGCCTCGCCGGCGACGGAGCCAGTCGCTTGCCCGACCGTCACCCGGTTTGGTAGGGTCTGCTCGTCGCCAGCCACCCGGCTGGCGAACCTGTTTTCGGCGCCAGCCTCACCGGCTGGCGTTGCTCGTTTCGGCGCCAGCCTCACCGGCTGGCGTCGGCGACACGTTCGTCGGCCGCCTGCGGCGCTAGCGAGCGCGGTGTCAGCTTCCGCCGACGAGCCCGCTCGCGAGGAGATTGCACGCACCGACGAACTTCAGGTACGGGCCGAGGAGGCGGCCGCGGATTCCGCCTGTTCCGCGTGCAGCCTCGACGAGGTGCGTCCATTCGTGGCGGTTCCAGTACGCCCAGATCACCGTGATCGCGGTGCGCGTCGTCTTCGTCGTGTGCCACCAGCCCGGGTTGTAGAGAAGATCGCCCGGGCCGATCGTGATACGGTGCTGGCGCGCGTGCCGCAGCCGCGGATAGCGCTCGTAGTCGGGATCGTCGAAGTCCTGGACCTCGGACACGAGCCGCTCGCGCGCGGTCGGATACAGGTTCGCGGCGTCCTCCGGCGGAAACAGGATGACCTCCTTGTCGCCGCAGATCTGGGCGAAGAACCCGCTCATGCCCCAGTAGTCGATGTGAAGGTACGGAAACGACGCGGCCGCCTTCGAGACGAACAGCTCGAACGCGCCCTTCTTCACGGCCTTTGGCCACTCGCGCGGCATCAGGAAGTGCGAGCGCCAGTTGGTCGACGCGTAGGCGGGCTCGGGCCGGATGTCGTCGAGGAGCTCCGGCAGCTGCTCGGCGACGTTGATGTTGCGGAGGTACGGCGCGTCGGCGGCACCGGCGAAGATGCGCTCGACGAGCTCGGCGAAGGCGCCCGTCTGCTCGCCGTCCTCGGAGCGGTAGCGGACCTCGCGGCTGCCGACCTTCGCTTCCAGGTATGGCGGAGACCAGCGCAGCGCGTTCCAGCTGTCGAGGGCGCCCTTGATGACGACGGGTTGTCTCGCGAGGACGTGCTGCTGCAGGAACTCCTCGTTCGACGGGTTGGTCTTGACCGGCACGGTGTGGAAGCGTCCGTTCATCACACCGGAAGGCTATCCGCCGCGGCGCGAACGGCGAGGTCGAAGCAACGGTGCGCGACGGAGCGTACGCAGAAGCACGGACCGAGCTTCGAGTGACGCTGGGCCTGCGCTCCGCCGCTTACATCGGGAACGCGGCGCTCGTTTGCGGGAACGTGCCGGCGCGACGAGAGAAGTTCTGCGAGCAGTTGGCCGAGCTGGCCATGTTCTTGCTGCCTCGGTTCTGCATGCTGAACACGAGCAGCAAGACGACAGCCTTGTCGTTCGTTCCGTTTCACGGTGTCGTGACACAGGCGAACAAGGTCGCGAAGAGCTTCGGTCGCCGCGCGGCGTTCCACGATCTGCAGCAACGGATCGTGAACCGGGTCATGCGGTTTCAGGTTCTGAAAGGGATGATCGCGACCGCCGACGACATCGACAAGAAGTTCCGCGATGCCGGCGGCCTCCAGACGCGATTCGCCACGCGCGAGGAGCTGATGACGGCGGCGGCGAATCCCGAGATCGCGGCAGAGATGACGACGCAGTTCATCGACGAGGCGATCGAGCGAGGCGACGAGTGTTACGGCATCTTCGACGGCAGCAAGCTGGTGTCGTACGGCTGGTACTCGAACAAGCCGACGCAGCTGACGAGCCGCCTCATGCTCCACTTCGATCGCGCGTGGATGTACATGTACAAGGGCTTCACGCTGCGCTCGCACCGCGGCAAGCGGCTGCACGGAATCGGCATGTGCCTCGCGTGCCATGCCTACACCGACCAGGGTCACCGCGGGCTGATCTCGTACGTGAACTCGACGAACTTCGAGTCGCTGCGGTCGACCTCGCGCATGGGCTATCGCATGTTCGGCGACCTCTACATCGCAGAGGCGGCCGGGCGAGCAGCGAGCTGGGCGACACCGGGATGCACGCCCTACGGCTTCCGGGCCGAACGTCGCCGGTGAACGAAGTGCTCGGTCAGCCGGCCGGGTGCGCAGGCGCGGGTCGCCTGAACGAATCGAGAAAGCGCGCTGCCGACCGCGCGTTGCCGTCGATCTTGATCGTGCCCTTCGCGCGCGCCTCGGCGAGCGGGAGGTCGCCGAACACGAGTCGGCGCAGCGTCGTCGCGTCGGTCTCGATCGACGCGTCTGCGTCGGCCGCGGGCGCGCGCGCGATGTCGATGTCGCCGTCTGTGATGTGGACGCGATAGCGATCGCGATCGAGCCAGAGATCGATCGTGAGAGGCGATGTCGCGCGCGCGCGATCGAGCGTCGTCCGGAGAGCGAGCAGGAGCGCATCGACCGAGAGGTCGCCGCGCGGCACCGGGGGCGCGCGACTGCCCCACTGCGCGAGGGCGAGCAGCACGGGCTCGAGGTCGCGCCCCCACGCCGTCAGCTCGTAGACCCAGGTGCGCGCCGGCGGGTCGAGCTGGCGGCGCGCGATCACTCCCGCCTCGAGCAGCTCGTCGAGGCGCTGCGACAGGACGTTCGGGCTCGCGGCAGGCAGGCCCTCCTTGAGGTCCGTGAACCGCTTCGGGCCGAGCAGCAGCTCGCGCACGAGGAGTAGCGCCCAGCGCTCGCCGATGCGATCGAGCGCCCTCGCCACGCCACAGGGATCGTCATAGCGGCGACTGGTCGACACGGCCGGCAGGTTGCACTTGTTATTCAGGATTGAATAGTCCTAAATTAGGACCAAAGGAAGAAGACCATGCGCAAGCTCTCCGTGTTCAACAGCATCTCGCTCGACGGCTTCTTCACCGACGAGCACAACAGCCTCGAGTGGGCGCACAGGTACGGATCCGACCCCGAGTACGGGGCCTGGATCGGCGAGAACGCGAGGTCCGGCGGCGGTGCGCTCGTGTTCGGCCGCAAGACCTACGACATGATGGTGTCGTACTGGCCGTCGCCGCAGGCGAAGAAGGACAACCCGGTCGTCGCCGAGGGCATGAACGCCGCGCCGAAGATCGTGTTCTCGCGCCGGCTCGAGAGCTCGGCCTGGACGAACACCCGGATGATCAAGGGCGACGCCGTGGCCGAGATGAAGAAGCTGAAGGCGGGCGACGGGTCCGATCTCGTGCTGATGGGCAGTGGCCAGATCGTCGCGCAGCTCGCCGCGGCGGGGCTCGTCGACTCGTACACGCTCCCGGTGGTGCCTGTCGTGCTCGGCAAGGGCCGCACGATGTTCGACGGCGTCGCCAGGCCGTTCGACCTCACGCTGCGCGGGACGCGATCGTTCAAGAACGGAATCGTCGTGCTGTCCTACGAGCGCGCGCGCTAGCGACACCGAGCACGAGAACGTCAAGTGCTCGGTGATGATGAAGGGCACGCTGCCGAAGTTGCTCGACGTGCTGACCGGTACGAGTCGCTCCTCGACTGCCTGCCCTGAGCGCCCCCGCTAGCCTGACCGATCGACGCGCGCAACGGTTGCCGCGCACGCGCCGTGTGGAATGGTGCCCGGCATGAAGCTGCCGCTGTCGGTCCTCGACCTGTCGCCGGTCGGTACGGACGTCACCCCGAGCCGCGCGATCCGCGATTCGATCGCGCTCGCACGAGTCGCCGACGAGCTCGGCTACGTCCGCTACTGGTTCGCCGAGCACCACAACATGGCGAGCATCGCGACCTCGGCGCCCGAGGTCCTGATCGCGTATGCGGCCGCGGTGACGTCGCGGATCAAGCTCGGCGCCGGCGGCATCATGATCCCCAACCATGCGCCGCTCCACGTCGTCGAGATGTTCCGGACGCTCGAGGCGCTCGCGCCCGGCCGCATCGATCTCGGCCTTGGCCGCGCGCCCGGGACCGATCCGGTCGCATCGGCCGCGCTCCGCCGCGAGCAGGTCGAGGTCAACTCGCTGCTCGCGGAGCTGCTCGCGTTCGAGCGCGGCGGATTCCCCGCGTCGCACCCGTTCGCGAAGATCGAGCCGATGCCGTCGGACATCCCCGCCGGCACGCTGTGGATGCTCGGCTCGACGCTCGCCGGTGCCTCGATCGCCGCGCAGCTCGGCGTCCCGTACGCGTTCGCGGGCCACTTCGCGATGCGCCACGCGCACGAGGCGATCGCGCACTACAAGGCGAGCTACGAGCCGTCGCCGAAGCACCCGACGCCGTACGCGATCCTCGCGGTGACCGCCGTGTGCGCCGACACAGACCAGGAAGCGGAGCGCATGGCGGCGCCGCTACGCCTCGCGATCGTCAAGAACCGCACCGGCCGGCGCGCGCCGATCGTGTCGATCGAGGAGGCCCTCGCCTACCAGATGACGCCCGAGGAGCGCGCGATCGCCGACGAGTTCTTCGAGGGTGCGATCCTCGGTGCGCCCGCGACGACCGCCGGCAAGCTCGAGCGGCTCGCGCGCGAGGCCGGCGCCGACGAGATCATGCTGTCGACGCTACTCCCCGACCTCGCCGCTCGCGAGCGCTCGCTGCGCCACATCGCGAGCGCGATGGCGTGATCACAGGATCGGGTTGATGACCGTCTGGTTGAGGCCGCCCGGGTACGCGTACGAGTCGTACTGGTCGTAGCCGTTGACCGACACGCCGAACGGCAGCGAGCCGTCGAGCGTGTGAACGCCGTCGGGCACCGAGATGACCGCGGTCTCCCACTCGGTGCCGACCGGGTTCCACGTCGCCATCGGCACGACGCCGTCGACCATGACCGTCGAGCCGACCTTGCGCGTCAGCACGAAGTAGTCGTTGATCCACGTGCTCGGCACGAGCACGGTGTAGCTGTACAGGAACTGCTCGGTCGGGACCGCCTGGACCATGTCCGGATCGCCGACGCTCGAGCTCGCCTGCACGTGGAACGAGCCGACCGTGTACTGGTTGACGAGGATCGGCTTGTCGGACTTGATGAGGAAGTCGCCCGGCGTCGCCCCGCCCCGGACCTCGTACTCGACCTTCTGGCGCGCATTGAGCGTGACGTTGGCAGGCAGCCCCGTGACACCAGCCGCGGGCTCGAACGTGATGTTCGTGCCGTCCTGCTGCGCGAGGATCTGCCAGATCGAGCTCTCCGTCTGCCGCCGCGGCATCTGCGCGGCGAGGTAGGTCGTGCCCCAGGTCTGCAGGCCGAACAGCTGCTCCTCGAGGTGATCGCAGCAGCACTGATCTGGAATGTTCGGGACGTTCGCGCAGTCGTTGCTGCTGAACACCGCGACGGGCTTGTCGGCCTCGATGTACGCGCCGGTGAAGCTCTCGTTCAGGTTCTGCACGGTGAGCTGCAGATAGTCGCCCTCCTGCAGCGCGAACGTCGCCGGTGTGTTCGGCACGAGCGCAGGCACGCCGGTACCTCCGGTCGACGCGATCGGCGACGTGACGGTCACGTTCGTCGCCTCGGCCGCCGCGATCTGGATGTGCGCCGGTCGTGCGGTGAGCCCCTGGTCCTGCCCGTACGGCCACGCCGACACGATGTAGTACTTGTCGAAGGCGGACACCGGTAGCAAGAGCGAGGCGTCCGACAGAAAGCTCGCCGAGCCATCGATCGGCGCGAACTGGTAGCTGATCACCGGGCTATCCGAGGTGATCCGATACGCGCCGCCCGCGTAGAGCGCCGAGCCGCTCGTGAAGCGCCTCGTCAGGTTGAGCGTCTTCGCGCTCCGCGGCATCAGCATGAACGTGCCCATCGGCACCGTCGACCACGTCGTCCCGTTCTTGACCTCGACCGTCACGTTCGCCGGCGCAGCCGAGTCGACGTTCGACACGACGATCGCGAACGGACCGCCGAGCGCGTTGGTGTCGACGGCGTAGTAGACGCAGCCGACCGACGAGCGATCGTAGGCGGCCTTCTCGCACGACGTGAAGCAATCGTAGTCGCTATGGTCGAACGTGCCGTCGCAGTCGTTGTCGACCCCGTCGTCGCACATCTCGCCGGCGTCGGGGTGGACCTGTGGATCCATGTCGTTGCAGTCGCCGGCAACGTCCGTGTAGCCGTCGTGATCCTCGTCCTTGCCGGCCGGCATGTCGTCACCACCACCGTTGCCGTCGGGTCGACTCGGACCGCATGCAGCAACCAGGAGGATCGACAGCGCCAACAGCTTCAAATGAGCTCGCCCCATGCCCGGAGCTTTTCATGAACCGGCCCCACTTCGCGATGAAATCGCGCACATCGGGATCGAATTGTTACGTACGTACCCTCGCTACCAGACCTGCCACCAGGGCTTCACGACCCGGTACGTGCGGGCCGCCACGGCGAGCTCGTCGACGAGATCCTGGATCGGGTCGCTCGGCGTGCAGATGATCGTGAGGATGGCCGCCGACCCGGGGGCCTCGCGGACACCGACGGAGATGAAGCGCCGGGTGGCCGTCGCGTGCTCGGCATCGGCGACGATGCAGGCCTCGGCACCCGGCGGTGCCGGCCGCGCCTCCTTCGTCGTGACGAGCATCTTGTCGGCGCGGATCAGCTCGTGTGTCCGATCGTCGAGCAGCTCGGCGACGTCGGCGCCGCGCCGCCGCGGGATCGAGAAGTACTGGAGGCCGTCGGTGGTCGCGATCGAGACCCGGCAGAACAGCGCGAACCGCTTGTTCGCCGCCTGGCGCGCGAACCGGGGCGGCGGGACGAGCGCGCAGCGGAGATCCTTCAGCACGGTCTCGCTCCGGAGAACCGGCCGCGCCGGTGCGACCACGCGCAGCCCGGCACCCTCGCGGATCCAGCGCTCGGCCGAGCGCGCGCGAGCCCCGGTCGCATCGCCCTTCGCGAGCCAGCGCGCCTCGAACAGGCCCGCGCCGGTCGGCACGAGCAGATGGCCCACGACGCCGTCCTCCGCGGTGCGATGCAGGATCGAGAGCGCCGGCGCATCGCCCACCGTGACGCGCTCGCAGGCAAGCAGCACGTCGCCGATGTGATGCACGTAGCTGTGCACGTCGCGGCGCTGCGACTCGAGCTGCTCGAGGTCGAGCTCGAGCATCGGCGCCGAGAAGAAGTACCAGACGACCGCGTTCTCGCGATCCACCACGTTGCCGGTGCTGGCGTCGTCGTTCACGACCTCGTACGACGACGGGACGTCGAGCGCGACGCCGAGGACACCCGCGCGCAGTGCAGCGAGAAACGACACGCGGCGCAGCATACGCGACGTGAGCTATGATCACCGCGTGCGCCCGATCGCCATCGCACTCGTGCTCGTCGTCACCGCCGCGTCTGCCGTCGCGCAACCGGTCAGCTATCGCCTGCGCGGCGAGGTCCCGCTCGGCCAGAAGCCGCAGATCGAGGTCAGCGCCGCCGAGTCGGTGTCCGACCTGGCGATCGAGCTCGACCGCAGCGACGGCAAGCACTTCTCGCTGAAGCAGCGTTCGCTCGCGAAGGGCAAGGCCGTCGTCCTCGGTATCGGCGACGGCGCCGCGGGCAAGGCGAGCTACAAGGGCACGATCTCGGCGAAGCCGGCGAGCGGCGCGGCATGGAAGAGCGACCTGTCGTTCGACACGCTCGTCGCGACTCCGATCAAGGTCAGCTACGACGCCGCGCATCTCGATCTCGACAAGCGCGTGCTGCAGTTCAAGGTCTCGCGCGCGATCGACAAGGCCGACATCGTCGCGATCGGCGAGGACGGCACCGAGCTCGGCAAGGGAACGGCGACGTTCAGGGACGCCGGCGCCGACTGGCTGAGCGTGTCGTGGACGCAACCGGCGAACACGCGCGTGATGATGCTGAAGCTGCGGGTCGCCGCGTCCGACGGCGTCGCGACGAACGTCGAGCTCGTACCGTGGTCGGTCGAGATCGCGCACGAGGACGTGAGCTTCTCGACCGACAGCGCGGTGATCGAGCCCGGCGAGGACAAGAAGCTCGACGCGAGCCTCGTGAAGATCAACGATGTCGTCGCCAGGGGCGAGAAGTTCATGAAGATGAAGCTCTACGTCGCCGGGCACACCGACACCGTCGGCTCGCCGGCGAAGAACCGGACGCTGTCGTCGAATCGAGCGGCGGCGATCGCGGCGTACTTCCGCAAGAAGGGGCTCGCGATCCCGATCGCGGTCGCGGGCTTTGGCGAGGACGTGCTGAAGGTGAAGACGGCCGACTCGACGGACGAGCGCGCGAACCGGCGCGTCGACTACGTGATCGGACCGGCGAACGGTGCGCCGCCGTTCGGGGGCGCGTACCTGAAGGCGAAGGTCACCTGGAAGCAGCTCCGGTAGTCGAGCCGTGTACTCGCGGGGAGTACAGGCAGATCCCTGAACGCACCGCGCGGGTCGCGATTGCTCAAAACTTGAGCAACTGACAGTACCTGACGCCGGGGGAATCGCGCACAGACAGTGGTCCATCCGCTGTACGATTGTCTCGTTGTGAAGAAGGCGAGGCTCAGCGTCGCACTCCTCTGTTTTTTCGCGTCAGCCAGCGCACGGGCCGCGCCGTCGGTGGTCACCGCGAACCCGAATCCGGTCGACGTCGGCAACGTCGCGATCGGGTCGTCGGGCATGGCGACGACGACGCTGAGCGACAACAACAACGACCGCGTCGACCTCGACGTCACGAACACCTGCACGGGCACCGGGAGTGGCACGTTCAGCGTGAGCCCCGACGACGACGTCAACCTGAACAGCCCGAAGCAGGTCACGGTCACGTACACGCCGACGACCCGCGGCTCCCGCAGCTGCCGCGTCAACGTTCGCTTTCACAACTCGCCCACCGTCTTCGACTCGTTCGACGTCCGCGGCAACGGTCAGAACCCGCCGACGATCTCGGTCGGCGCGCCGCCGAACTTCGGCGCGGTCCGCTTCAACGATGCCGCGCCGACCCACACGTCGACCCAGAACGTCACCGTGACGAACACCGGCGACGTCGCACTGAGCGTCACCAACGTCGAGCTCGGCGGCACGAACCCGGGCGACTTCTCGATCTCCGCGGGCGGCACCACGGGCAGCATCCTGCCGGGGAACTCGAAGACCTGGACGATCACGTTCAACCCGGGCGCGGCCGGCGGTCGCAGCGCGACCCTGACGTTCACGAGCAACGATCCGGCGGCGGCCACGAAGTCGGTCGGGCTCGCGGGCACCGGCTCGACGGCGATCATCGGCGTCACCGACATCAACTTCATGACGGTCAGCACCGGTTCCTCGAGCTCGCAGGACGTGCTCGTGTCGAACAGCGGCGCCGGTACGAGGGGCAACCTCGGCGTGACGATCGCGACGATCAGCGGCGGCAACGGCTGGTTCACGTTCAACGGCTGCGGCGGCACCGCCAACTGCACGTTCACGCCGGCGCTCGCGATCAACGCGACCGCCGCGCAGGTCGGCATCAAGTGCAGCCCGCCCGCGGCCGCGGCGGTCAACGACACGCAGATGGCGACCGTCACGTTCACGAGCGACACCGACGACTCGATGCCCGACAACGTGGCGACGCTCGCGTGCACCGCGGGCAAGAGCGTGTTCGCGGCGAACATGGCGGGCGTGACGTTCGGCAGTCAGCTCGTGACGACGACCACGAACGCGACGACGATCGCGGTCACGAACTCCGGGAACCAGCCGGGCACGTTCTGGCTGCGCAAGACGGGCACCGCCGCCAACCAGGCGATGTACGTCGCGACCGCGGCGGGCGCGTGCGGCACGTCGGCGACGGCGCAGTGCACGCTCGACCCGGCCCAGTCGATGAACGTCACCGTGACGTTCACGCCGACCGTCGAGGGCGACGTGCCCGCGGGCCTCGACATCGTCACGACGGGCACGTTCCCGCAGGTCTCGCTCGTCGGCCGAGGCATCGATCGGCACATCAGCGTCGACGCGATGGTCGACTTCCCCGATACGTTCAAGAACCCGGGCGACGCGGCGACCGTCGTGCCGGTGACGGTCAAGAACATCGGCGAGTACCCGTTGCACGTCACGGGCCTCGTCGTCGACGGTGACCCGATCTGGGCGCTCGACAGCAGCACCGCCGCCGACTTCATGGTGCCCGGGCTCGAGTCGAAGGAAGTGATGGTGACGTTCTCGCCGACGATGGCGGGCAAGGTCACCGACGGTCACCTCGTCGTGATGAGCGACGACCGCAACACACCGCTATCGACGATCACCCTGTCCGGCAACGGCAAGGACCGCAACGTCCAGATGGGACCATCGACGATCGACCTCGGAGACACCGGTGCGGGCGTGCCGATGCGGCTCTCCGAGATCCGTCCCGACGGCCTCCTCGAGATCGTGAACCTCGACGACGCGAATGACTTCCGGATCCGCGACATGAAGCTCGCCGGCGATCCGGTGTTCGAGATCGAGAACGTCGCCGGCGACAGCGACCTCGCGCACGGCACGAACGCGAAGTTCGACATCGTGTTCCGGCCGCCGACGATCGGCGAGTTCCAGGGCACGGTGACGCTGTTCCTCGACCAGGATCCCGAGGCGCAGACCTCGGTGCCGATCCGCGGCCGCGCGCTGTTCGTCGACGCACACGGTGCCGGCGGTTGCTCGACGACCGGCGGTGGCGGTGCAGGCACGGGCCTCGTCGTGCTCGGCGCGTTCGGCCTCGTCGTGCTGCGCCGGCGCAGGCGAGCGGCAGCCGGCGCGACGATCGTCGCGGCCGCGCTCGGGCTCCCCGCGCTCGCGCACGCCGACGATCCGAGCAGCAACATCAGCCTCAGCGTTTTCGATCCGACGCCGTCGACGTCCGGCTCGACGTTCCAGCTCCAGACGACCGAGGTCGGCAAGTCGGGCGACCTCGTCGTCAGCATGTTCATGTCGTACGCGTCGAACCCGCTCGTGCTCGGCACGGTCCAGGGCGACGACTCGGTCGTCCGCCATCACACGATGCTGTCGCTCGGCGGCGCGTATGCGTTCGGCGGCAGGTTCGAGGCGGGCGCGCACATGCCGCTGTATCTACAGAGCGGCCAGGACCTCCAGCCGGGGATGTTCGGCGTGCCGCCCGCGAGCGGCGCCGCCCGCGGCGACCTCACGCTTCATGGCAAGGCCCGGCTCGCCGGCAACCAGGCGTTCGGCGCGGGCGTGGCGCTGTCGGTGACGCTGCCGACCGCGACCGACAGCCAGTTCACGGGCACCGACCTCCCGACGGTGCGCGCGCTCATCCTCGGCGAGACCGCCGTCGGCAAGCAGCTGCGCTTCCGCGCGAATGCCGGCCCGGTGCTGCGCAAGAAGGTCGCATTCGCGAACATCGAGCAAGGCAGCGGCCTGTCGTGGGGAGCCGGCGTCTCGTTCCGCGCGATGGATCCGATGTTCATCGACGCCGAGATCTTCGGCGACGTCATCCCCGGCGGCTATCACGGCGAGCCGGCGCAAGGCTCGATGACCGGGCCGACCTCGATGCTCACGACCGTCGAGGCGCTCGGCGGTCTTCGCTTCCAGATCACGCGCCAGATCAGCGCCGGCCTCGCCGCCGGCCGTGGCGTGACGACCGGCATCGGTACGCCGGACCTTCGCGGCGTGTTCACGTTCGCGTACACGCCGAGCGCGACGCCGCTCGCACCGCTCCATCCGGCGCGCGCCGAGGCGCCGGCCGATCCGACGAAGGAAGACAGCGACTACGACGGCATCGTCGACGCCAGCGACAAGTGTCCGCAACAGGCCGAGGACAAGGACAAGTTCGAGGACGAGGACGGCTGTCCCGAGCTCGACGACGATCAGGACGGCGTCGACGACGACCACGACAAGTGCCGCCGCGTCGCCGAGGACAAGGACGGCTTCGAGGACGACGACGGCTGCCCCGACCTGGACAACGACAAGGACGGCATCGCCGACGCGCACGACAAGTGTCCGGACCAGGCCGAGAAGATCAACGGCAACGACGACGATGACGGCTGTCCCGACAACGGAGACTCGCTCGTGATCTCGAACCCGGATCGCCTCGAGCTCCTCGACGCGGTCCAGTTCTCCGGGACGACGGTTGCCAAGGCCAGCGCCGACATCCTCGGTCAGCTCACCGCGACGCTTCGCGCGCGCGCCGACATCCTCCGCCTGCGCATCACGGTCCACGTCCAGCCGACGAAGGAGCCGAAGAAGGACCAGGCGCTGTCCGAGAAGCGTGCCGAGGCCCTGAAGACCTGGCTCGTCCGCTCGGGCATCGCCGAGGAGCGCCTCGAGGTCCGCGGCTTCGGCGGCACCAAGCCGCTCGTTCCGCCGTCGCAGAAGGGCGCGGCGCAGATCAACGATCGCGTCGATCTCATCATCCTCGAGCGCGACCGGTCGTTCGACGTCAGGTGAACTCGAGCGCGGGGTGATCGATCCGCGCACGCCGGATCATCCACAGGTCGAGCGCGTAGTTCTGGTAGAGCTTCCACGGCACGACCGCGCCCTGGCGGGGGAACTTGTCGACCGAGCGCTGGACGTAGCCCGACGAGAAGTCGAGCAGCGGCGCCTCGGCGACCGCGGGATCGCGGCGCGGGACGACACGTGCGAGCTGGTGGTCGTCCATGTAGTTGAGGAGCCGGCAGACGTACTGGCTCGTCAGATCGCACTTCAGCGTCCACGACGCATTCGTGTAGCCGACGGCGAACGCGTAGTTCGGGATGCCGCTGCACATCATGCCCTTGTAGAGCATCGTCTCCGGCGCCTGGACCGTCACGCCGTCGACCTCGAGCGAGATGCCCCCGAACACCTTGAGGACGAGGCCGGTCGCCGTGACGACGACATCGGCCTCGAGCACGTTCCCGCTCATCAGCTCGATGCCGCGTTCCGTGAACGTCTCGATGTGATCGGTGACGACCGACACCGTCCCCGCCTCGAGCGCGCGGAACAGATCGGCGTCGGGTACGAGGCACAGGCGCTGATCCCACGGCTTGTAGCTCGGCGTGAAGTGCGCGCGAACATCGACGGCGCCGCGCGTCTGCTTCGCGACCTGACCGACGAGCAGCTTCTTGGCCTGCGCCGGGAACCGGCGGCAGAACTGATAGAACGCCATCGTCATGCCGATGTTCTTCCAGCGCGTCGCCGCGGCGGCGGTCTTGCCGGGCAGGACACGCCGGAACGCGGCGGCGATCGGATCGCGCGCCGGCACCGTCGCGATGTACGTCGGCGAGCGCTGCAACATCGTCACGTGCGCGGCCTTCTCGGCGAGCGTCGGCGCGAGCGTCACCGCGGTCGCGCCGCTGCCGATCACGACGACGCGCTTGCCCGCGTAGTCGAGGTCCTCGGGCCACTTCTGCGGGTGAACGATCGTGCCGCGAAACCGCTCGCGGCCGGGGAACTCCGGCGTGTAGCCCGCCTCGTAGTCGTAGTAGCCCGCGCAGCCGTAGAGGAAGTTGCACGTCAGCTGGTGCACCTCACCGGTCCCGGTGTCACGCGCATCGATCTTCCAGCGTGCGAGCGCGGTCGACCAGCGCGCCGCCTCGACGCGATGGCGAAACCGGATCTTCTTGTCGATGCCGTAGTGCGCGGCGGTCTCGCGGATGTACGCGAGGATCGACGCACCGTCGGCGATCGCCTTGTCGCCGGTCCACGGCCGGAACGGAAACCCGAGCGTGTACATGTCCGAGTCCGACCGGATGCCGGGATAGCGGAACAGGTCCCACGTGCCGCCGATCGCGTCGCGCGCCTCGAGGATCGCGTACGAGCGTCGCGGGCAGCTCGTCTGGAGATGGTAGGCGGCATCGATGCCCGAGATGCCCGCACCGATCACGAGGACGTCGACGTGCTCCACGCCGGTAGGTTAGTGCGAAGCGACCCAGGTCGCGAGCGCGGCGACGAGGTCGTCGGCATGAATCTCACCGGCCTCCGCCTGAGCCGCCTTCGCGGCCGCGCGCGCGCCGGCCTTGTCCGCCGGCCAGAGCGCTTGCGCCAGCACGAAGTTCGTCATCGCCCGGAGCTTGCGATCGTCGTCGACGTCGGGATGCTCGTTGCGCGCGAGCGCCTCGCGCAGCGGTGCGATGGCCGCCGCCTGGCGCCTGGTCTCGACGAGGCAGCGGCCGCGACCGAGCCGCGCCGCGATCGCGAGATACGGCGGGACCTCCGGACCGTCGGTGTGCTTCTGCGCTGCCTCGTAGATCGCGAGCGCCTCCTTGCAGCGACCGAGGTCGGCGAGGACATCGGCGACGTCGATCTGAGACGACACGAGCGACGGATGGCCGGGCGGCAACAGCTTCTCGCGCAGCGCGAGCGCGTCCTGCCGCAGCGTCAGCGCCTCGTCGACCCGCTTCTGCGCCATCACGGCGGCACCGAGGTCGTCGAGCGCGTTCGCGTAGCGCACGGTCGGCGTCGGCTCCTTCAGCTTCGCGACGACCTCGCGCGCGAGCTTCTCGGCCTCGGCGAGCTTGCCGCGGCGCTGGAGGATCCCGACGAGTGCCCGCGACGCCTCGGCATACGGCTCCGAGGCATCGCCGAAGCTCGCGGAGTAGATCTTCTGCGCGGCCTCGGCGTGCTGCTGCGCCTCGTCGAGCCGGTCGGCGGCCGACAGGTTGAACGCGAGGTTCGTGTGCGCGTTGCCGAGGCGCGGATGATCGGGCCCGAACACGAGCAGCTGGATCTGCAGCACGCGCTCGAGCAGCTTCACCGACGTGACGAGGTCACCCTTCTGGTACGCGACGAACGCGAGCTGCGTGAGCGGGCTCGATAGCGAGATCGTGTCCTTGCCCTCGCCCTCCTCGTAGAGCGCGACGGCCGTCTCGGCGGCGGCCTTCGCCTCGTCGATCTTGCCGAGCGCGGCGAGCGCCTGCGACCGGTAGTCGGCGATGCGCGCGCGATTGGCGGTCGCACCGCCGAGACCGGTCACGATCGCGTCGGCCTTCTGGAGCTCGACGAGCGCGCCCGCCGGATCGTTGCGCTGCATCGCGAGGTAGACGAGCGCGAGCACGATGTTGCCACGCTCGTAGTGATGGCGCCCTCGCTCGGCGGCGAGCTGGGCGTTGTCGAGCGCCGCCTTCGCCTCGTCCCACTGGTTCAGGTCGATCAGGATCCGGCCGCGCGTACCGTCGATCTCGGCGACGAGCGGCGCGTAGCCGATCGAGGCGGCGCTCGCCGACAGCGTCTTGCCGAGCTCGGCGGCCTCCTTGTACGAGCCCGACGCCGCGAGTGCGTCGACGCGCGCCAGGCCCGCTCGCGCCTCGGACACCTTGGCACGGATCGCCGGGTCGTCGGGTACCGGCTCGGTCGCCGCGAGCAGGGCGGCGTCGCCACACGCCGACGGCGGCGTCAAGCTGCCGATCGCGCTCGACACCTGGTCGACCTGCGTCGCCTCCGGCGTGCGCAACACGTCGAGCAGCGCGCGGAGCTCGACGCGCCGGCGCTCGAGGCACTGGTTGCGCAGGTCGAGGGTCACCGCCGACTGCATCTTCTTGACGTGCGTCGCCGTGCACGCCTCGTCGTACGCGGACGCCCACTGGGCGGCATAGCCGTCGAGCAGCTTCGCCGCCGCCGTCCAGTTCGACGTCGCATACGGCACCCTCGACGCCGAGAACGCGCGCTCGAGCGCCGCGCGCACCTGCGGGTTCCAGTCGGCGGCGATCGTGCTCGCACCGAGCGTGCACGAGGGACCGGGCACGCGAGCACGCGCGGCGACATAGAACGTCACCCCGCTCGCGAGCGCGAGACCGAGTGCGCCGACCGCGATCCACGCGGTGCGCCGCTTCGGCGCGAGCACGTCGGCGAGCTCGTCGACGAGGTCGTCCATGCTCGGCCAGCGCTTCGCCGGTTCGGCGGCGAGGCCGCGCGCGATCGCGGTCTTGATCCGGGCGGGCACGTCGGCGCGGTCGAGTGCCGCGGGGCCGCGATCGATCGCATCGCGCAGCCCCGACAGCGTCGCGCCGTCGAACGGCCGCGCACCGGCGAGCGCCTCGTACGCGCTCACGCAGTATCCGAACTGATCGCTTCGCGCGTCGATGTCGCGCGGCCCCTCGAGCTGCTCCGGCGCGGCATACGCGGGCGTGCCGAGCAGCGTCCCGGTCTGGGTCAGATCGATCGGCGCGTTGCCGTCGATCGGCGAGTCACCTGCCTCGGCACGGACGAGGCCGAGGTCGGTGACGACGATGCGGCCGTCGTCGGCGACGAGGATGTTGTCGGGCTTGACGTCGCGGTGAACGAGACCGGCGCGATGGATCGCGGCGAGGCCTCGACCTGCCTTGACGCAGACGTCGACGATCTCGCGCCACGTGCGCTGCTTGTCCGCGAGCCACTGCCGGAGCGTGCGCCCGCGGATCAGCTCCATCGCCATGAAGACCTCGTCATCGGCGATGCCGGCGTCGAACACGGCGATCACGTTCGGGTGCGAGATCTGGGCGGCGGCGCGCGCCTCGCGCAGCAGGCGATCGCGGTGGGCGTCGCCGCGCAGGAGCTTGATCGCGACGCGCCGCTCGAGCTGCGGATCCTTCGCCTCGTAGACGACACCCATCGCGCCGCTGCCGAGCACACCGATGATCTCGTAACGACCGATGACCTCCGGTGCGGGAGCAGTGTCCGCTGTCGTCGCGACCGCGGCGACGAGATCGCGGCAGCTGTCGCAGGTGTCGATGTGTCGCCGCGCCTCGGCGCTCGCCGCCTCGTCGAGCGTTCCCGCCGCCAGACCGTGCGCCAGTTTATCGTCGAGACACGCCATCGCGCGGCGCTATATCATGAGCCCATGTGGAACGTGCTCGCGATTCTCGCTCCGCGCCGCCGCCGCTGGCCGCGGTGAATCTGACGGGTTGATCCATCGCCGCAACCGTTCCATCTGGAAGCTGCGCTGCTCGCCTCGCCGTTGGCGCGGATCGTTGCCCTCGATCGTTCATCTTCACCGAGTCGAGGTACTCGAACGCACTAACCCCCGAATCCGGCTGGGTTGATCCGAGGCGTAGGCGCAAGCGTAAGCGAATTGGGCTTGCCCCTCTTCCGTGGACACCTCTTAACGGCAGTGACCTGCCAGAATGAGGTGACCAGTGGTGAAGAAACGACGTCGGAAGTTCAGCAAGGAGTTCAAACGGGAGGCGGTGGCGGTAGTGCGCGCCCATC
>JAEWJO010000544.1 GCA_023386455.1 Pseudomonadota bacterium
GCCTACTGGTCCTCTCACTACGCCGATGGCCGGCGATGGGGACAGCAGGCGGTCGCGACGATCCAGCCCGGCACGGCGAGCTGGTTCGCCGCACTCGGCAGCGGCCTCGTCTCCGCCGCACGGCTCGGCGACTACGAGACCGTCGATCGACTCTTCGCGCTCGCGCTCGGCACCGAGCACGCCCCCAATGCCGAGGCCGCGCAGCTCGTCTGCCTCGCTCGCGGCGCGTTCCAGCTCGTGTTCGCGGGCCGGTTCGAGCGCGCCGACGAGGTCCTCGTCGAGATCGCGGCACTCGCCGAGCGTGCCCGCGACCGCCTCGATCCGCTCACCTATGCCCAGGTCAACCACGTGCAAGGTGTCCGCGCCGCCCACGTCGGCGACGTCGCGACGTTCCTGCGCCACCTGCTCGCCGCCGTCGACGGCTTCGAGCGTGCCGGCGACACGCGCAACCTGTCGCTCGAGCGCACCACGGTCGCCTGGTGCTGGGCCGAGCTCGGCGAGCTCGCCCGCGCCGAGACCGCGTGCCGCGCGTCGCTCGACTGCTGCCGCGCACTACGTGCCCAGCAGGCGACCACCTACGCGCACGTCAACCTCGGCTACATCCTGACCTACCGCCCCGGCATGCGCGCCGAGGCGACCGACCACCTGCGCCGCGCGATCGAGGAGTGCCGCGCCGTCGGCAACCCGCGCCTCGAGGGCTGGGCACGCGCACACCTCACCGCCCTGCACGACCTGCAAGGCGATCACGAGGCCGGCCTCGACGAGGCCCGCGCGGCCACCGAGCTCCTCGAGGTCTCTCCCGGCCTGCAGTCGTGGGCGCTCGCCACGTGGTCTCGCGCGCTGCTCGCGAACGGTCGCGCCGCCGACGCGGTCGAACGCGCACGCGCCGCGATGGCGATCCTCGAGCGCCTCGGCGGCTTGCTCCAGCACGAGACCCTGCCCCCGCTCGCGCTCTCTCGCGCGCTGCACGCGACCGGCGATCTCGATGCCGCGCGCGCCGCGATCCGCGATGCCCGCCGGCGCCTGCTCTGGCGCGCCGATCGACTCGGCGATCCAGCGTGGCGCACGTCGTTCCTCGCGCTGCCCGACAACGCGCTCACGCTCGAGCTCTACAACGCCTGGTGCGACGAGCCCGCCACTTGAGGCGTCACGCGACGGTCGTACTCGCGATGATGGGCGCGCTCCTCGCGCTCTTCGCGCTCGTGCATGCGGCAGGCATCGACGTGCTCATCGATCCGCGTCCCGCGTTTGCAGGGCTCGGAGCGCTGGCCGCAACGGTCGCGGTGTTGCTGCTGGTCGCGGATGTCGTGCTCCCCGTCCCGTCGAGCATCATCATGGTGTGGCTGGGCGCGAGCCACGGGTGGCTCGTGGGCGCGTCGCTCTCCCTGACGGGCTGCGTGGGTGCCACGGTGCTCGCATTCTGGCTGGGTCGCCGCGGTGGGCCGCTATTCGAGCGACTCGTGCCCCCCGACGAGCGCGCGAGGGTCGATGCGTTCCTCGCGCGATGGGGCGCCCTCGCGATCGCCGTCACGCGGCCGGTACCGATCGTCGCCGAGACGACCGCGGTCGTCGCCGGTGCCTCGCCGGCAGTCGGCTGGCGCGCCATGCTTGTCGCAGCCGTTGCCGGCTCTGCACCGTGGGCGGTGATCTACGCGATCTCCGGCGCTGCGCTGGTCGCGTGACGTCGCTCGCGTAGACTGCTCGCGTGGCTGTCTGAACCGACGACTTCGCGCGCGATGGCGCCCTTCGCGACATCTACGTCCTCGACACGACCGTCGACGACTGGAGCGCGTTCCTGCGCATCGTCGCTGGACGCAACCCGCAGCTCACGCGCGACGGTGTCGAGGTCCCGCTGCCCGCCGAGGCCTCCGGTCTCTTCCGCACGAACCACTTCCTGCGGTTCTTCGTCGGGCCGATCGATTTCAGCTGCCACTTCTTCCACGACAAGGACATCGAGGTCTCGTTCGATCCGGTCGCGATCGACGCGCAGACGATCCACGAGCTCCTCGCGTTCGAGACCGAGCTCTGCGACGTGCTGCGCAAGCCCGTGGTCGTGACGCCGGAGAACCTGCCGGAGGACGCGATCTACCGCTGCGAGCCCGACGGGAGAGGTCCGATCTACATCCCGCCGCGCTAGTTCGGCGGGCACGCCTTGTACTCGGGGTGACGACGGCAGTCTCCCGCGAGATGACAATCCGCGAGCGCTCCGATCGCGTCCTCGTTGTTCGCGATCGCTTCGACCTTGGCGAGACACCGCCGCTCCTCGTCGTCCCACGGATGCATCCGGCACTGATCGATCACGCCCGCTCGCCCCTCGGCGTCGCTTGTCGACGCTCCCATCTGCGGGAACAGACGCACCGCCAGCCGGAGCGTGATGTCCGCGGCCTCCTCGCACGTCGGTGTTCGCGGTGCATCAGCGCGCACCGGTGCCGCGACCTCGGGAGGCTCGCGGTTCGGCGGCGGCTGCGCGCGCTCGCCCTTACCGCAGCTCGCGGCCGCCACCACCACGACGAACGCCATCCTCATCGGCCGCCAGAATAGCGTCGCGCCGGCATAAGGGTGGCCACGTGGGCGTTCATCCGCATGCGCCTGCTGCTCGTCCTCCTCACGATGACCACGATCGCCCATGCTGACGCGCGCGAGGACATCGTCGACATCCGCCACCGACGGATGCCGAATCGCACGGCCGTCCTCGGCTGGACCGCCGAGGGCGCATTCGTGCTGCGCCGGACCTCGTGCATCGTGCAGGACCTGAGCGACAGCCCGAGCTGCGCGGTGACGATCGACGTCGCGTCGCGCGACCGCACGGTCAGCCACCTCCTGTTCAACGCGACGTGGGAGATCGACTGCGTCGAGAAGGAAATGCCCGCCGCTGCCCTCGGCTGCTACAAGATTCCGACCGCCGATGCGATGAAGTTCATCGCAGCCGAGCGCGAGCTGCTTGCATCGCTCGGTTCTCTGCGCGCGGGTACGCCGAGCCTGGCGAGCGGTACCGTCAAGGCCATCCGCTACGACGACGATGCCGCCGATCGCCGGCGCGCGGCGCTGGTCCTGTCGAGCGGCGGCCGCTGGCGTCCACTCCACGTGCTGTGGAGCGTCGAAACTGGCAAGGATGAGTTCCTGCGCAGCGATCCGGCGATCGAGCACATCGAGCGCTCTCCCGACCGCACGTCCCTCGCAATCGTGACGATGCTCTCGCATGCCGAGGACGACTTCTACTGGGAGACCTTCGACCTGACCGTCGTGCCCGCGCCGTGACGCCTGACCGAGCTCACAGCGAGGCCCCTCCACGAACACGTCGTACCGAGTAATCTCGGCTCAACGTGAACTCGTCCTCGCCCGCCTGGCAATTTCGCTCGCGTTGTCCATGCTGCGGCCAAGGTGGCCTCTACTTCTCGGTCTGCCGAGCGTGCCGCCGCATCGTCCTCGTCTGCGCCGAGGTCGGCACGGTCTTTCCCGACCCTCGCGATCTGACGCGACGAAGCGTGCAATGCCCGTGCGGCGGCGAAGTCTTCGAGGACGCAACGAGCGGTCAGATCCAGTCGCTCGGCTTCACGCCCGACGACTACGCTTAGTGGCCCGCGTGCCGTCGCATCAAGGTGCGAGCACGACGATCCGCCAGCTCTCGCCGGAAAAGATGGTCGGACCGTAGACGGCACCTGCGACGAGCTCGGTTCCTTGAACAGGGTCAGCAGGTGACGATCGGTGGATTGTCCGGACCGATACCCGGCACGTCACAGCGCGGTCGGTCGCCGGCACCGTCGCCCTGTCAGACGGTCCGCGTCAGCGTCGCTCGAGCAGCCGTGCTCGTGCCGCTGTCCTGATCGGTACCGGTGCCCGCGTCGGTGGTGCAGCTAGCGAGCAGAACGAGAACGCCGTCCTTTGTGGTTTCGACGGTGCGCGTACCACAATGCGGTTAAACCACTGATAATCTGAGCTCTTACCTCAGGATATGCGACCTCTCGATCGCGATCTCGACGATGCGCTCACGCCGGGCGTCATACGCCGTGCCGGATCATCCCTGTCCACGCGCACACCTCGACAGCGCGTACTTGATCCAGGCTTCGATCGGCCGGTCCTCTGTACCCACGTGGGTACGAGTCTGCTCCGCCGCTGCCTTTGGCCTCGCGCCTCGCCTTCGCGGTCTCGAGACGCGTGTCACGACCGCGACCGCACGTCCCTGGCGATCGTGACGACGCTGCCGCACGCCGAGGGCGACGTCTACTGAGAGACCTTCGACGTGACCGTCGTGCCGATGCCGTGACGGCTCATCCCGCCGCGCGTACTTCATCCAGGTCTCGAGTGGCCAGTCCTCTGTACCCACGTGGGTACGAGTTTGCCCTCGCGCCTCGCATAGCCGGCGTTCTCGAGCACCTTCGCGGTCTCGACGACGCGTGTCGCGACCGTGAACGAATCGCTCGCCCGACGCGTGAACACGAGATCCGGCATCGAGCCGCTGATCACGAGCGAGCCCTCATGGAGCGGCAGATGGTGGCCTTCGCACATCAAAATCAAATTGCTCGGGTCGTTCGTCCCACCGTCCTCGCGATGGACGATGTGGTGCACGTCGAGATTCCACGACGACCGACACCCTGTAACGCGACATCGTCCATGATCACGGTGCCAGACAAGCTGGCGCACGGACGGCGGAACCGCCTGCTTCGCCCGCTCGGGAGTATCGTCATCGATCGAACCGATCTCCTGGGCGTCGCACATCGCCATCGAGATCGCCGCACGCGACATCTCGACCGTGACGCCGCCGCCGTCCTGCCGGCCTCGCTTGCACTCGCTGCACACCGTGACCGCGACCTGATATGGAGCAACCTTGCGACAGGCGGCGTCGTCGCGTGCTCGCGCATCCTCAATACCGCGCTCGACGTCACGCGCATCTGCCGCGACCACCGCGAGCTCGGCAGCGCGGTGGCGATGGCCATCGATGATCATGCGTGCCGTCGCTGCCTGATAGGCGTCCTCGTCGAGCCGCTCACCGCGTTCCTTGCCGAGGATCTGCTGCGCCTGCCGCATGAGCGCGTACGTCTCCGGCCGCACCGACAGCCGCAGATCCTTCATGCGCCGGCTCGGGTCGGGGCGATCCGTCGGCCGATCGCCGCGCTTGTGCCCCGCTACGCGTTCCTCCAGCTGCCGGAGATTCAGCTCGCCTGCGGCCTCGAGCCATTCGCCCTCCGTCTCCGCCGTCGCGACACGCGTGAGCTCACGCGCCGCGGAGAAGCACAGCTCACCTTGCAGCATTGCCTCGCCGATCATCGGCAGCTCGACGATCGCCTTCGCCACGCGTAGCCGCTCGAGTGCGACGCGCGGCGTGTACCCCAGCTCGAGCTCCATGTATTCGAGCAGGCTCGCATAGCCGTACCGTCGCCAGATGCACGCGGCCTCTGCGTCTCGCAATGCTTCAGCCTCCTGCACGTCGAGTGCGCCGCGCGCCTTCGCGATGCGTCGCAACCGCTGATGAATCTGCTCGCAGCGCGAGTCATCGGCGCACTGCACGCGCGGCCGCTTCGCCGCGCGAATCTCGCCGCCATCACCGCCCGCCGTGCCCCATTCTCCCGATCCCTCGAATGAACCATCACGCAGCATCACACACGCTCCTGTCTCGAAAGAACGTCCGTTCTATCACGTGAAATTTCGTCGCTATGATTCGCAGCCTCCTGCTCGACCTCCCGTTTTCTCGTCGAGAAATGGTCCTGCACGGTTCGATGCGGGAGAACGCAGGAGAACGTCCCGTCGCGTTGATCCGTGTGCGACTCGCGAGGATGACGCGCGCGTCGCCCGGATCTTCGTCAAGCAGAAAGCGACATCGCCGAGATCTCTCCTGTGGATTTCTTCGCGAGCAGAACGACAGCGACGAACGACAGCGCTACATGCGGCACGGCGCCTGGGTCGCGGGGCCAGCGCGCCGCCCCTTCGGGACCGAGCCCGACGGTCGTTCGGCAGCGCGAACGCGATGAGACCTCCGGCGTCTGGAGACACACGCTGTGCCCACGTGGGTACGAGAACTGCCGCCCAGAACAGATGACGTACGTGCCGCGCGCGCGAGGGCCGACGTGTCCCAGCGCGCCGCCCCTTCGGGACCGAGCCCGACGGTCGTTCGGCAGCGCGAACGTGATGGACCATCGGCGTACGAGATACACGCTGTGCCCACGTGGGTATGAGAACTGCCGCTGAGAACAGATGACGTGCGTGCCGCGCGCGCGAGGGCCGACGTTGTGCCCCCGCGCGCCGCCCTTCGGGACCGAGCCCGACGGTCGTTCGGCAGCGCGAACGCGATGGACCATCGGCGTTACGAGACACACGCTGTGCCCACGTGGGTACGAGAACCGCCGCTGAGAACAGATGCCGTGTGAGCGAGAGCCGACGTGTCCCCGCGCGCCGCCCCTTCGGGACCGGCTCCATGAGTGACGCGGCGCTACCCGTCGATCCTCAAAGGAGGCGATGCGTGTGCGCTGCGCTCTTCACGGCACCCGCCGTGCCGTGTTCTCCGCCGGCCTTGTAGCGACGACCCCATGCTCGCCGAGCC
>JAEWJO010000547.1 GCA_023386455.1 Pseudomonadota bacterium
CGGGCGCGATGGCACACGGGGTGACGCCGGCGAGCGTTGCCTCGATCGCGGTGCCGACGCCGAGCGATGCATCGAACGCGATGGCACACGGGGTGACGCCGGCGAGCGATGCGGCGACGACCGCGACTGCGACGCCGGGCGAAGCGCCGGTGAACGCGCAAGCGACGAGGACCTCGACCTCGACATTCAGGCCGTTTCTCCTGCATGGCGTGACGGGCAGCGGCAAGACCGAGGTCTACCTGCGCGTCATCGCGCGCACGCTGGATCAGGGCAAGACGGCACTGGTGCTCGTGCCCGAGATTTCGCTGACGCCGCAGCTCGCCGCGCGGTTCCGCGCGCGGTTCGGCGACAAGGTCGCGATCCTGCACTCGGGGCTGACCGAGCAGGCGCGGCTGGGCGAGTGGTCGCGGTTGCATCGCGGCGAGGCGACGATCGCGGTCGGAGCGCGCTCGGCGGTGTTCGCGCCGCTGACGAATATCGGCGTGATCGTCGTCGACGAGGAGCACGACGGGTCGTTCAAGCAGGACGAGGGTGTGCGGTATCACGGGCGCGACGTCGCGCTGGTTCGGGCGCAGCGCGCGGGCGCGGTGTGCGTGCTCGGCTCGGCGACGCCAAGCCTCGAGAGCTATGCGCACGCGGAGCGCGGTGCGTACCGGCTGCTGGTGCTGACGGAGCGGCCGACGGCGCGGCCGATGCCGAGCGTCGAGGTGATCGATCTGCGGACGCACATGCCCGACGGCGATGCGTTCCTGTCGTCGCCGCTGCGGGTCGCGATCGGCGAGACGCTGGCGAGGGGCGACCAGACGATCCTGTTCCTGAACCGGCGTGGGTTCTCGACGTTCGTGCTGTGTCGCGGGTGCGGGCACGCGTTTCGGTGTCCGCACTGCTCGGTGAGCCTCACGTATCACCGGCACAGCGATCGGCTGAACTGTCACTACTGCGGGTTCTGGCAGCGGGTGCCCGAGGTGTGTCCGGGCTGCGGCGCGAAGGACACGATCGTTCGCAAGGGACTCGGGACCGAGAAGATCGCGGATGCGATCGCGGCGGAGTTTCCACAGGCGCGGGTCGCGCGACTCGACCGCGACGTCGCGAGCGGGGCGAAGATCGAGGGCGTGCTGTCGCGCGTCGCGCGGCGCGAGGTCGACGTGCTCGTGGGCACGCAGATGGTGACGAAGGGGCACGACTTTCCCGGCGTGACGCTGGTCGGCGTGCTGTGTGCCGACACCGGGCTCAACGTGCCGGACTTCCGCGCGTCGGAGCGCACGTTCCAGCTGCTCGCGCAGGTGGCCGGGCGCGCCGGACGCGGCGATCGGCCGGGACGCGTGATCGTGCAGACGTACCGGCCGGGCTCGCACGCGGTGAGAGCGGCAGCGGCGCACGACTACAAGGCGTTCTTCGAGCTGGAGAGCGCACAGCGGGCGGACCCGGACCTCTTGTATCCACCGCATGGCCGGCTGATCGCGGTGCGGATCGACGGGCCGAATGCGAGCGAGATCGCGTCGAATTCGAACAAGCTGGCGCAGGTCGCCGAGGCCATGACGCGGAGGCCGGAGAACGCGGGGGTCGTGGTGCGGGGGGCAGTGCCCGCGCCGATGGAGCGCATTCGGAACCGGACGCGCTGGCAGATCTGGCTGCGCGGGAGCGACCGTGCGGCGCTGCGGCGGGTGGCGCGGGCGGTGCTCGCGACCGAGGTGCCGCGGACGGTGCGGGTGGCGCTCGACGTCGACCCGATTTCGGCGCTGTGACCGTGCCTGGGGGCGCTTGCTTGCAAGCCGGGTCCGGGCGGCTAGATTCGGTGGAACTCGTTGTTCCGTGACGGGTCGTCGCGTCGCAGTTCGGCGCGTCCCAGTCGTGCGATACTCGTGAACGTTCCAAGGGTTATGTCGTCATCGCCGTGCGTCCTGGTCGTCGCCGACCCCGGGCGGATCGCCGAGCTCGCGACCGCGCTCGCCGATCCGTTCAAGCAGGGCGTCGTCGACGTGCTCGTGTCAACCGGCGGCGACGACACGATCGATCTGTTCGAGTCGCGGCATCCGCGCGTCGTCGTGATCACCGCGAGCCTCGAGATCGGTGATGCGGGGTCGCTGATCGAGGCGCTGCGCGGCATGGTCGCGAAGGGCGAGGTGTCGATCATCCTGATCGGGGACGACACCGGGCCGGTTCGCAATGCGCTCGACGCGATCGACATGAAGCCGGACCGCTTCGTCGGTCGGCCGCTCGCGACGAACGCGCTGCGGTTTGCCGTGCAGAGTGGGCTGGACATGGTCGCGCGCGCGCTCGGTGAGGATCCGGCGATCGCGTCCGGCGACGACGACGACGACGAGGTCATCTCGAGCGCCGCGCGCTCCGGAGGTGGATCGATCGGGCTCCTCGCGGCGTCCGGGTCGAACGGAGCGAACGGGGCGAACGGCGCGAACGGACGCGCCGAGATGGGGGATGCTCCGCAGCGCTCGCGGACGCCGACACCGCTGCGCGGCAGTGTGCGGCCGGCGACCGAGCCCGGCGTGACGGGCGACGAGGCTGGACGCGACTCGGCACCGGCAGTGGCCCGGGCGCGGACGGATCGCGGCACCGGCGTGCAGGCGGAGGGAACCGGACCGGGGCCGATCTACGGGACGCGCACGCCGACGGACAAGGGCATCGGCATCGTCGCGCCGCCGGCCGCGGCGGGCAGCGAGAGTGGGGTGGGGGC
>JAEWJO010000593.1 GCA_023386455.1 Pseudomonadota bacterium
GAGCAGCGCGGCGAGCTCGGCGGCCGCGCGCGCGATCGGCAGCGAGCCGTCGACGCCGACCGCCGCACGCGCGCTCATCGCCCGCGAGATCACGCGATACGCGACGCCATCCCTGGGCTGGTGCGCCGCACGCGTGCGCATCGTGCCCGCGACGCGGTTCAGGTGGACGCGGACCGACGTCATGTCGCCGGCATCGCGATAGAACTTCACGAGCTCCGAGAGTGCCTCGTCGTTCGTCGGTGCACCGTCGAGCGCTAGGTTCAGCGCGCGCTCGGCACGCTTCTGATCGCCGAAGCCCAGCCGGAAGATCCGGGCGACGCGGTGGAGGTGCGCGGCACGCTTGTCGGGATCCTGCTCCGCCTTGACGAGCCGCTCGCAGGCGCCGAGGGCGAGCTTCCACTCGCCCGCCTGCGTCGCCAGATCGGCGAGCCGGACGAGCGTCGCCTCGTCGTCGGGCTGGTACGTCAGCGCGCGCTGGAACGCCTTGAGCGCCATCGGCACGTCGACGATCCGGTCGGCGTAGATGAGGCCGAGGCGGAAGCACAGCGTCTTCAGGGTCTCCGGATCGCGTTCGAGGCGGGCGCGCGCGACGAGCGACTCGGCGGCCTCCTGCCACTGGCCCTGCTCCCACGCGATGTCCGCGATCGCGGCGTGCGCACGCAGATCGTTCGGATCGGAGACGAGGATCTCGCGGTAGTTCTTCTTCGCGCCCTCGCGATCGCCGAGGAAGTTGCGCGACAGCTCGGCGAGCGCGCGATGGATCTCGACCTTCTCGCGGCCCGGCGGCTCGTGCTCGAGCCGGTTCGCGAGCAGGATCGCGAGCTCGTCGTGGTTCGCGTCCTCCTCGAGGAGGATCCGCATGCGCATGAACGAGTCGCGGTGGCTGGGGTTTGCCTCGAGCGCGCGGCGGAACGCGGCCATCGCCTGATCGCCGACGAGCGCCTTGTCCATCAGCACGACGCCCGCGAAGTGATGGAGCGCGGCGCGGTTATCGGGATCACCGCCGACGCTCGCCTGCCGCGTCGCGGCCTCGGCGACGTCGATCCACAGCTGACCCTTCAGCGCGGCCTGGCGCCAGCCCTCGAGCGCCGGCACGTGACCGGGCGCGACCTGCTCTGCCTTGTTGAACTTCTGGACGGCGGCGTCGATCTGGCCGAGCTCGGCGAGCGTCTCGCCGGCGCGGGTGAAGAACGCGGCCTGCGCGCGCTGGTCGCCCTCGAAGTAGTTCGCGATCTGCTCCTCGAGCTTCGCGAGCTCCTCCGACGCGCCGCCCTGGCGAACGATCGCCTCGAGCTTCAAGAGCGCGAGCCGACGGGCCGGGTCGCTCGCGAGTGCCTCGCGATACAGCTCGGTGAGCTCGGCGTCGGGGCGCTGGTCGCGCTCGGCGAGGATCGCCGTATCCATGAGGAGCGCGGCGCGATCCTTCGCGAGCTCCGCGGGAATCTGGTCGAGCTCGGCGCGGCGCAGGCGCAGCAGCTCGCCGAGCTGATCGCCGACGGTGTACTCGCGCTCGAGCCGGTGCATGAGATCGACGCGGGTCGGATCCGCCTGCGACGCGCTCTCGAGGGCGATCTGTGCCGAGCCGGCGTCGTCGCGCAGCTCCTTGTCGATCGTCGCCAGGAGCTCGTACGCCTCGGCCTTGGCCTGGCCGTCGCCGGTCGACTCGGCGGCGCGCAGCTGGGCGAGCGCGAGCGCGGCGATCGGGCCGGGCTCGCGAAGCTGCGTCGCGATGCGGATCAGCGGCACGGTGGCGAGCGGATCGCCGGGGCGCATCTCGAGCGCGCTCTGGTACAGGCCGAGCGCGGTCGTGCCGTCGTTGCTCGCGGCGGCCTCGTCGGCGTCGCGAATGACGCGCGCGAACTCGTCGGGGCTCGCGGGACCCGAGCCCTCCTTCGGCATGCGGATCGGGCCCGACGCATCGCCGGCGCGGCGGCGCGCGGTGTTCAGCAGATCGGACAGGATGCTGACGCCCGGCAGCGCGCGCTCGACCTTGCGGAGCAGGCTGGTCGCGCGCACGGCGTCGCCGGCATCGAGGGCCAGCTGCGCGGCGCGCAGGCGGAGTGCGGCGGCCTCGGGCTTCTCGCCGAGCAGCGTCGCGCGTTCGTCGAGCGTCGTCGACGCGTCGGCGAGGTCATCGCGGCGGGCGGCGGCGAGGAGGAGCGCGATCGTGCGGCGCGGATCGTCGAGCTGGGGCTGGGCCTCGCCGAGGATCGTGTCGGCTCGTGCAGCGTCGTCATTCGCGACCATGCGCGCGCGGCGCAGCGCGAGGCTCGAGCTCGCCCACGGCGACCTCTCCGCGCTCTGCGCGCGAGCGAGCACCTCGCTCGTGATGTCCTTGTCGCCGAGGCGCGTCGCGAGGACGATCGCGGCGGCGTGCGCACCCGGCGCGCCCGACTGCGCCTGCTCGATCACCTTCTCCCAGGCGCCGAGCGCGGCGGCGGTCGCGCGCTGCAGCTCGTCGGGATCGGGCGTCTCGACCGACGCGGCGGCGCCGACCGCCTCCTCCCATGCGAGCGCGCTGCGCAGCTGAGCGACGTCGCGGTCGAGCTGCTCGCCGGGCTCCGCGGCCATCTCTGCGAGGAGCTTCGCGCGGTCGCCCCAGCGGCCGGCGGCGGCGAGTGCCTCGGCGAGCGCCTCGGCGAGCGCGAGCGACGTCGGACGATCGGCGTGGCCTTGCTGGAGGACCGCGATCGCGTCGTCGAGCTGGCCCTGCGCGACCATGCCGAACGCCGCGCGCAGGCGTGCGCGCTCGCGCTCCGCGTCGGCGGCGACGGAGAGGTCGACCTCGATCGCGAGCTGGGTGGCCTCGGCCGCGACGTACGACGTGCGCAGCTGGGCGGCGGCGTAGTCGTCGCCCGGATCGAGCGCGAGCGCCTGGCCCCACAGCTCCGCGCCGCGCGCGGGATCGAGC
>JAEWJO010000611.1 GCA_023386455.1 Pseudomonadota bacterium
GGATCTCGTGGCCCGCGCCGCGCAGCGTCTCGACGATGAAGTCCGCGTACGTCGCGTCATCTTCGACGACGAGGATCTGGAGCTTGTCGCGCGGCACGTCCTCTAGCTTTGCGCCACCGGCGCGCGCTTTTCAATGCGCGAGAGCGCTCACCACGCCCCGGGGTCCTGCCGGATCGGAAACCAGGTGCGGGCCGCGTTGAACCTACATACCTGGTGCGAGGCCTCGGGCCAGGGCCCGGCGACGAGCGCCTCGACGTAGGCCTCGCCGCTGACGGATCGTTCGGCGCAGGCGGGCAGTGCCCCCTTGCCGTCGCGAAGCGCGACCAGCGTCAGGCGATACTCGCTCCGCGCGGGGACCTCGAAGCGGGTGTTCGCACCGAGCGTGAACGTCTCTTCCCCGGTGCGCTCGATGATGCTGAGCGCGCCGCGGATATCCTCGACCTGGATCGAGAAGTCGGCCCGGTTGCACCACTCGAGCGTGATCGCGAGCCCCGTCTCGGTCCACACGCCCGGATCGCTCGACGATCGTCCGCCGATCAGCACGCGCAGCGCGACCGCGGGCGGGTGAGCGTGTGCTTCGGCGATCACGCGATGCACCGCGAGTCTCGCGACGTCCTCGTCGCGAAGCTGCGGGTGTCGCGCGCGCAGCTCGTCCACGTAGCGGTGTGCGTTGCGCGAGATCGATTCCATTGCCCGGCGCTCCCCGGCGAGCAACGCGACCTTGCAGAGCAGCGTCTCCATCCAGTCGTCCATGCGGTGCCGCGCAGACGTTCATGTCGTGTGCCACGCGCGACGAGATCACTCGTAGTTTCGTCGTGGTGGCGTCGCTCACGAGCGCGGCGCGTCTTACCGCCGGGTAGCGCGCGGCGCCGTCGAGAGAGCGTGCGATGTAGCGAGCTTCGTCGCGCGTCGGCAGTTCCGGTAACAGATGTTTCCGCCGGGAAGCACGACGCTCGAATTCACGCGCTCGTCACGTCGATGTGGCGCGCTCGCTCGTGGTGCCGGGCGCGCACGACGACTCAGCGCTCGGAGCCCGAGGCCGGATCGTCGTCGTCGATGTCGTCGTCAGAAATTCCATGGGCCTTGAGCTTTCCCCACAGTCCCTTGCGCGACAGCCCGAGGATCTCGGCCGCGTTGCCGCGATTGCCGCCGACGGATCGCAGCACGCGCAGCAGGTAGTCGCGCTCGAAGCGCTTGGCGACGCTATCGAGCGAGCCCAGCTCCGCCGGCTGCGGCTGCGGGACCGCCGCCGGCTGCACGTCGCGGCCCTCGCGCATGCTCGCCGGCAGGTGCTGCGGCTCGATCGCGCTACCGTGCGCCAGGACGACCGCATGCGTGAGCGCGTGCGCGAGCTCGAGCAGGTTGCCCGGAAACTCGTAGCGCTCGAGACGCTGCATCGCCTCCGCGGTGACCGCCGGTGGATCGCCGTCCGCGCCGGTCAGGCGCCCGAGCATCCGCGTCACGATCTGCTCGAGGTCGCGAGCGCGCTCCTTCAGGCGAGGAATCTCGAGCTCGAGCACCTTCAACCGGTAGTAGAGCTCGGGCGAGAGCAGCCGCTGGGTCTCGCCCTGGGCTTCGTGCGGCTCGACGCCGACGAGGAGGCGCGGGGTCGCCGGGCTGTCCTCGAGTCGCCTTCGCTCGAGGAACTGGAGCAGCTCGCGCTGCGTTCGCGCGCCGGCTGTCGAGACCTGCTCGAGAAAGATGCTGCCGGTGGCGGCAGTACGCACCGCCGCATCGTTCGCGTGAAAGAGCTGCTCGCAGAGCTCGTCGTCCGAGAGCGCGGCCGTGTTGAACGCGACGAACGGCTGAGCGCGGCGAACGCTGCGATCGTGAATCGCGCGCGCGACGATCGCCCGGCCCGATCCGTCATCGCCGTAGATCCAGACCGGCGCATCGCTGCGCGCGACGAGACGAACGCGGCGGAGCAGCGTGCGAACCGCCGGACTGTCGCCGGCGAACAGCGTCTGCCAGTCGACGAGCTCGACGGGCTCGCGCAGCCGCTCGCCATCGAGGATGTCGGCCACCTCGTCGACCACCGCGAGCAACCGCTCGAGCTCGATCGGCCGATCGAGGTGCGCGATCACATCCGCGGGGAGCGGTCCCTCGTGGCTGCCGACGGTCACCACCTCGATCCCGGGCGCGGTTGCCGCGAGCTTCGAGACCAGGTCGACGCGGCTCGCGAGCCCGGCATCGGCGACGATCAGCTCGACGCTCGAGAACGGTGGGCTCGTGACGCTATCGATCGCGTCGCGCGGTGTCGCCTCGAGGACGTGATGGCCGCGGACGGCCAGCGCCTCCCGGAGCGGACCGACATCGTCGGCCCCTCCGTCGAGAACCATCAGGACGCGCATGGTCCAGGTGTACCCGGCTCTGCGCAGGCGCAATCAGTTCGACGACCACCCATGATACAGACGCCGCCGATGTTACCAGAACTACCCATCGAGCTCCAAGCGTCTGTAAATCGCACAGAATTAACGCCCTGGCTCGGCATTACCAGGTGGTAACCAGCGACGAGCTCGACACGGACGGCTCTGTGGCGTCGGCGCGCACCGAGCGCCCAGGAGACGAGCGCGATCCACGAGCCAGGCGAGCGTCGTTCGTGCCGATCCGCGGCCGCGATACCGCTCGGTAACGTTCTGCCAGGCAGGTTCGGGATGTCGGCTCGCGGTTGGGAACCGCCGGTAACACGCGACGTCCCGTGCCGCGATCCGGACGTGCGAGTTACTCCGTGGCTCGCCTCTTGAAGTCCGCCGACAGGGAGGCGCCGAACGTGAACAACATCAAGCTCGAGAAGACTCTCGCAACCGAGGGACGCATCGTGGGAATCGGTGCGTCTGCCGGAGGTCTCGAGTCGCTCGAGCGGCTGTTCTCCGAGATCCCGAGCGACACGGGCATGTCGTTCATCGTCGTGCAGCACCTGTCCCCGGACTTTCGCAGCCTGATGGACGAGCTGATCGCGCGACACAGCGACATGCCTGTCGTCATCGCCGAGGACGGGATGGCCGTCGAGCCGGACCACATCTACCTGATGCCTCCGCGCAAGGAGATGATCATCCGCGACCGACGGCTGTGGCTGACCGACAAGGAGCCGCACACGTTCTCGCTGCCGATCGACGCGTTCTTCCGCTCGCTCGCCCAGGACGTCGGCTCCCATGCGGTCGCGATCGTCCTCTCGGGCAGCGGTAGCGACGGGTCGCGCGGGATCGTCGACGTCAAGCGCGCCGGAGGCGTCGTGCTGGCGGAAGCACCGGCGAGCGCGAAGTTCGACGGCATGCCGCTCTCGGCAACGGCGAGCGGTGCCGTCGATCACCAGCACGCACCGGGAGACCTGGCGCGAGTTCTGTGCGGCCTCGCGCCGACCGAGACCCCGCTCGAGCAGCATCTCCTCGACGAGGACCCGGCGATGGACGCCGCGCTGCGCCTGTTGCGCGACCAGTTCGGTATCGACTTCTCGCTCTACAAGATGACGACCGTCGGCCGGCGGATCCAGCGCCGCGTCGAGATCCTGAGGCTCGACGCGCTGTCGGAGTATGTCGAGCATCTGCACGCCGACGGCGACGAGCTTCACAAGCTTTATCAGGACCTGCTGATCGGCGTGACCCAGTTCTTTCGCGATCCGGGTGCGTTCTCCGCGCTCGAGACCGACGTCATTCCCAAGCTGGTCGATCAGCTGAAGCCCGACGAGGAGCTCCGCGTGTGGACGGCCGGCTGCGCGACCGGCGAGGAAGCGTACTCGCTCGCGATGCTGTTCCTGGAGGCGTTCAAGGCGCGCCAGCGTCCGCTGCGCCTCAAAATTCTCGCGACCGATGTCCACCAGCGCTCGCTCGACTACGCGAGCGCCGGCATCTACGGCGAGGAGCAGCTGAGCCACGTCAGCGCGACGCGGCTCGAGCAGTTCTTCACGAAGCGAGCGAGCGGCTACCAGATCTCGCAGGAGCTGCGGCAGCTGATCGTATTCGCCCGCCACAACGTCACGAAGGATCCGCCGTTCACGAAGATGCACTTCATCTCGTGCCGGAACATGCTGATCTACCTGCAACCGCAGGCGCAGCGCACGGTCCTGTCGCTGTTTCACTTCGGGCTCGTCTCGGGCGGCACCCTGTTCCTCGGCGCGAGCGAGACGCCCGGCGTGCTGAGCGACGAGTTCAGCATCGTCAGCGACCACTGGAAGATCTTTCGCAAGCGGCGTGACGTTCATCTCCTCGGCCAGGTCCGCCTGCCGATCGTGAAGACGACGCCGCGGCGTCCGGTCGGCGCCCTCGAGATTCCACGCGTCACCGGCGCGGACCCGCTCTTGCTGGTCCAGTACGACCAGCTCCTCGACAAGTTCATGCCGCCGGCGCTGCTCGTCGACGAGGATCGGATGCTGATCGATGCGTTCAGCGGTGCGGAGAAGATGCTGCGGCTGCGGCCGCGCAGGCCGACCCACAACGTCCTCGAGCTGCTGAGCGACGATCTGAGGACGGTGGTCGCCGGCGCGATGCAGCGCGCGGTGAAGGATCGGACCGCGATCTCCTACTCCGGCGTCCGCGCGCCGCACGGCTCCGACGATGACCCTCGCTACGTCGTCACCGCCGAGCCGCTCGAGCACCCGCGCACCGGTGCCAAGAACCTGCTCGTCACGTTCCGCGAGATGACGGCCGACGACCAGGTCAAGCATTCGGCCGACCCGACGGTCGCGACGCCGATCCCGATGTCGGAGGCGTCGCAGGAGCGCATGAAGACGCTCGAGTCCGAGCTGCAGTTCACGCGCGAGACGCTGCAGGCGACGATCGAGGAGCTGGAGACCTCGAACGAGGAGATGCAGGCGACGAACGAAGAGCTCGTCGCGTCCAACGAGGAGCTCCAGAGCACGAACGAAGAGCTGCACTCCGTGAACGAGGAGCTGTACACGGTCAACGCCGAGTATCAGCAGAAGATCACGGAGCTGAAGGAGCTCAACGCCGACATGGCGCACCTCCTCGAGGGCACCGACGTCGGCACCGTGTTCCTCGATCACGAGCTCCGGATCCGTCGATTCACGTCGAGGATCGCGAGCATCTTCCGCTTCCAGCAGCACGACATCGGCCGCCGCATCAGCGACTTCTCGCACAACATCGAGCGCCCGCAGCTGATGGACGAGATCGAGAACGCGCACCGCGGCGGCGCGATCGTGCAGGACGAGGTCCGCGATCGGGCGGGCACCCCCTACTTCCTGCGCATCCTGCCGTATCGCGTGAACCAGCGCGGCGCCGGCGGCGAGCCACAGGAGCTCGCGCCGATCGATGGCGTCGTGCTGACGTTGACGGACATGACGGTGCTCGACAAGGCGCGCGCGAAGGTCGACCAGCTGTCGGCGCTCGTCGAGTGGTCGGACGACGCGATCCTCGGGCAGACGCTCGATGGGACGATCACGACGTGGAATCGCGGCGCCGAGCGCATGTTCGGGTACTCCGCCGAGGAAGCGATCGGCAAGCATGCTCGCATGCTGATGCGGCCGGGGGCGGAGGGCGAGCTCGCGCGGTACCTCGAGGTGATCGGCAAGGGCGAGAAGATCGAGCACGTCCCGACGATGTGTCGCCGCAAGGACGGCGCGCTGCTCGACGTCTCGGTGATGTTCTCGCCGATCTTCACCCAGGGTCACGTCGTCGGCGCGGCGACCAGCGCACGCGACATCTCGAAGCTCACCGAGACCCAGCGAGCGCTCGAGGAGGAGCAGCACAAGGTCAAGGCGCTCCTCGTGCAAGCGAACGAGCTCACGCACCGGCGCGAGGAGTTTCTGGCGATGCTGTCGCACGAGCTGCGCAACCCACTCGCGGCGGTCCTGAGCGCGACGACCGCGCTCATCAAGAAACCGATCGCTGCGATCAGGGAGCGGTGCGAGGCGGTCATCGAGCGGCAGGCGACCCACATGAAGCGCTTGCTCGACGATCTCCTCGACGTCTCTCGCATCACGAGCGAGAAGTTCACGATCACGCGGCAAGACATCGACCTCGTCGAAGCGATCGAGACCGCGATCGAGTCAACCTCGCCGCTGTTCGCGTATCACAGCGTGCAGCTCGAGTGCGGCCTCCCGGGCCACCCCGTGCCGGTGAAGGGCGACGTCCGCCGGCTGACCCAGGTCATCGCGAACCTGCTCGCGAACGCCGCCAACTACTCGCCGTCAGGCAGTGTCGTCACGCTCGGGCTCTCGGTGAGAGGAGAGAGCGCGGTCGTCGCGGTGCACGATGACGGTGAAGGCATCGATCCGGAGATCCAGCCGCGGATCTTCGACCTGTTCGTGCAGTCCGAGCAGAAGCTCGACCGCCCGCATGGAGGACTCGGAGTCGGGCTGTCGCTGGCCAAGTCGATCGTCGAGCTGCACGAGGGCACGATCGAGGTCGAGAGCAAGGGCCGCGGTCGCGGCACCGAGTTCACGGTCACGCTGCCCCTCGGCAGCCGGGTGATGCCGACCGAGGTAACGAACATCACGGGAGGACGCTGCAGGATCGTCGTCGTCGACGATCAGGACGACTCGCGCGACATGCTGCGCGTCCTGTTCGAGTCGCAGAACCATGTCGTCTACGACGCCGCCGACGGCGCACACGCCGTGCAGCTGATCGCGCAGTACAAGCCCGACGTCGCGTTCATCGATATCGGGCTCCCGATCCTCAACGGGTTCGAGGTGGCGCAGCAGATCCGGCAACGACCCGAGCTGCGCGGCGTGAGGCTGGTCGCGCTCTCGGGCTACGGAAATCGCAGTGACGTCGAGGCCGCGCTTGCCGCCGGGTTCGACGAGCACGTCACGAAGCCCGCTGCGTTCAAGCAGCTGGAAGAGATTCTGGCCCGCACGCGGCCCAGTGCCGGTGACTGACGACCGCGGGTCTCAGCTGACGACGCCGTAGACGTTCTTCGCCTGGCGCTGGATCTCGATCGAATCGCGCAGGTTCTCGAACAGCTGGCGCGACGCCGGCATGCCGACGAGCTCGAGGTCGGGGTTCGTCACGTCGCTCGTGAGCACCTCGACGTGGGCGATGCCGAGGATGCGGTCGACGAGGTGCTGCTTGTAGACGACGTCGCGAACGCGCCACAGCTGGATCACGTCGATCCGCTTCGACAGCACGCCGCGCTCGTACTCGATCACCGTGTTCGAGACGCGGAACTTGATCGAATGACGGTAGATGTGGAGCGCGAACACGTAGATCGCGACGAGCGCGACCGGCACGACGACGTTCAGCACCTTCGTCATCGCCGGGGCGCCGCTCCCATCGATCCAGCCCTTCACCGCGATGACGAGCACCGCGGCGAAGCCGGCGATCAGGTAGTGGCCGAGGTATGCCTTCCACGACGGGTTTCCCTCGTAGAGCATCTTGCGGTCGACGGACTTCGCGTCGGTACCCGCAGCGCGCGCGAACGGCGGCGCGCCGGTTCCGGGCTCCGCCTTCGCCTCGGCCTTCTCGGCCTTCTCGATCTTGTCACCCTTCTCGGGAGTCGGGCTACCAGCCGGCGGCGTCGCACCGGGCGCGGCGCTCAGGAACGAGCCGCAGTACCTGCACTTGATCGCCTCGTCCTGGATCTCCTCGGCGCAGAACGGACATTTCTTCATCGCGCGATCACATCCGGTAGCCGAGGCCGACCATGAAGTCGAGGCGGACGAGCGACTTGATGTCCTCGCGCATGCCGTCCTTGGCCGGGCTGTACTGGAACGCGATCGGCGTGACCGTCGCGACGATGTTCGGCGTGATCGCGTAGTCGGCCGACGCCGCCACGCGCACCGCGAGCATCGCGAGCGCGCCGCTCGTGCTCGCCGCGTTCTCGGTGAACGGGTTGCCCATCTCGCTGATGCCGCCGAACGAGAGCACGCCGACGCCGAGGTCGCCGCGCACGCCGATCTTCGGGTTGATCGCGTAGGTCACCGCGCCGTTGGCGAGCAACGACGTGAACGTGCCGGTCTTCGACTCGCCCGTCGACGAGTTCTTGTACGGAACCGGCGCGAATCCGAACACGATGCCCGCATCGATCTCGACGCCGTTCATCGAGTAGACCGGGTAGCCGGCGGTCAGCGCGAACGCCGAGAGCGGCTTCGTGTCGAGGTCGCCGGCCTTGAGGATCGCCGCACCACCCGAGAGACGAGCCGAGACGACGCGTGGCGCGTAGGCGCGCGCGGTGATGCCGTCACCCTCGCCTTCACCTTCACCTTCACCTTCCCCCTCGCCCTCGCCTTCACCCTCGCCTTCGCCTTCGCCTTGACCGACCGTCTTCGTGCCGGTGCCGGTCTTCGTCTCGGTGCCGGGGCCGCCGTCGGGCTTGGTGATGTCACCCGGGGGCTTGCTCGCGATCGCGTCCTGGTTCTTCGCGCACTCGTCGAGCTCCGTGATGCGCTGCTCGATCTCGGCGCGCTTCTCGGGCTTCAGCGGCTTCTCGACATCGCGATCCTTCAGCGCGAGGTACCGCTTGTAGAAGAACGAGGCGTCCTTGCACTTGTTCCCCTGGCGATACGCCTGGGCGACGTTGTAGAGGTACGCCGGCTTCTTCGAGTCGACCGCCTCGAGCGAGAAACCCTGCTTGAACGCCTCGGCGGCCTTGTCGAAGTTGCCGAGGTTGTACTGGGTCTCGCCCTCCTTGTACCACTCGTCCGCCGTCTGCGGCTCGGCGAACGCCAGCATCGGGGCCAGCACCAACGACGCGATTACCAGGCTCTTCATACGCTTCATCACGAGCTCCCAACGACCTGTGACGGTCGGTTCAGTCCGGTCGTTCGAGGCAGGTATCGCACTGCTTCGCACCACCACTACCGCTGCCCTTGCCCGTTCCGCCCGTCGCCTTCTTCAGCGGAGCGTCGAACGTCAGCGTGTCGTGCTTGAGCGACACGCTCTTGCGGAAATCCTCGAAGCCCTTCATCCGCAGCGTGATCTTGTAGTCCGTGCGCGGGAGGGTCAGCGTCGCCGGCGTCTTCTTGCCGATCGACTTGCTGTTGATGTAGATGTCCGCGCCCGGCGGGTTCGAGGTGATCGTCAGCGCGCCGGTGACAGCGACCTGCTCGGTCGCGCTGCCCTTGTTCTCGGGGACCGCGGCCGAGCCCTTGTTCTCCGGTACCGCCGCCGAGCCCTTGTTCTCGGGGACCGCGGCCGCGCCCTTGGTCTCCGGCACCGCCGCCGAGCCCTTGGTCTCGGGGATCCCGGTCGCGCTGCCCTTGTTCTCGGGGACCGCGGCCGAGCCCTTGGTCTCGGGTACGACCGCCGAGCCCTTGGTCTCGGGCGTCGTGTCGTTCGAGCCCATCGTCACGACGCGGTCGCTACCGCTCGCGACGTCGCCACCACCGCCGCTCGCCGGCGAGCTCTTCTTGTTCAGCACCAGGAACACGCCACCCGCGGTCAGCGCGACGACGAGCGCCGCGGCGATCACGAACGGAGTCTTGCTGCGCGCCGGCTGGACCTGGCCGGCTGCCCCCGACAGCGTAGTCGGCGACGGGGTCAAGATAGATCCCCGCACCCG
>JAEWJO010000684.1 GCA_023386455.1 Pseudomonadota bacterium
GTCGAGCTCGGCACGATTCGCCCACTGGATGATGCCGTCGCCATCGACCCGATGGATCGCGACGACCGCGTTCTCGAGGAAGTCCTCGAGGTCCTCCTTGCGCTGGCGGAGCTCCGCCTCGACCTGCGTGCGACGCGCGATCTCGGCGACCAGCATCTGCACGTTCTCGGCGACCAGCGACGGCGCGGCGGCGCTGCCCGTCTCCACCGGCTCGGGCGGCAACACGCAGGAGTGGGTCGCGCAGACCTCGGGCAGACCGTTCTCCGTGTAGAACGAGTCGAGCCGGTAACCGCAGAGGAGCGCGAACTCGAGCTTGGCCTGCAGTGCGTTCCACTGCTCCTCGAGGCGGATCGTCGCGTCGCGGCGCCCCGCGCGCCACAGCAGGTCGACCATCTCGCCGTACGCGCGTACCTTGCGGCCGGGACCGGCGAGCCGCGACAGCGAATCGAGCACACCGCCGATCACGCGATCGAACCGCGTCGGGTCCACGGTGTCGTCCATGAACGCATCGAGCGTCGCGCTCGCGTCGAGCATCACGAACCGGCCCTGCGCGAGGAGCGACGGAAGGTCGACGTCGGCCGCGAGGAGGTGCGCCGTGATCCGCTCGCGATGTTTCGCTGTCGCGATCACGACGGCGGGCTCCCCTCGTGCCAGCCCGTCCGCGACGAACCGGGCGACCGTCCCGGCGAGAAACTCGTCCGAGTCGAAGAACTGGACCGCATGCCGCGACGGCTCCTCGAGGGACGGCTGGGACAGGCCGCCGCGGATCGGTTCGGATTCTTGGAGGTCCAACGAGCTCAGCAAGGTCATACGTCGACGCGCCCTTCTCCGGCGCGCGAGCGCACCGGGGACTGCGGGTGCGTGCAGGATTCGTGCGGAAACGCGCGGTCCAGACGCGGCGGAAACCACTGTCTCGCCCGACGACTTGTGTCACTCCCGCGCGCCGTGCGCCCGTGCCACGGCGCCTACAAGAAGCGTCCGAGCGCGGTCAGCGTCTCGCCGGGGTTCTCGTCCATCAGCCAGTGCCCGGTGTTCTCGAGCACGACCGACGACACGTTCGTCGCGACGAGCTCGACCTGCCTGACGAGGTTGTCACCCGCGGCGCGCCGGCCCGCGATGACGAGCACCGGCATCTCGAGTCGCTTCTGCCCGAGCTCGGCGAAGTCCTGCGCGGTCTTCGGAAAGTTCTCGAAGTAGCGCCAGCCGGCGCGCATCCGGCCGGGCCGCGCATACGACGTCGCGTACGCCCGGCGATCGATCTCGGAGACGGAGCGCTTCGCGTCGGCGGCGAAGTCATTCCAGTAGTGATCGAGATAGATGCGCTCGCGGCCCTTCACGAGCTGCTCCGGTGTCGGGCCGGTGAAGAAGAAGTGCCACAGCGCAGGGTCGTGATACGTGCGCAGCCAGTCGCCGATGCCTGGCAGGAACGCGTCCATCACGACGAGCTTGTCGACCTCGTCCGGATACATCGCAGCGTAGGCGTACGCGACCATGAGACCGATGTCGTGACCGACGAGCCGGACCTTCTGGCCGGGTGCAAGCGTCTGGACGAGCGCGTGAACTCGCTCGGCCGCATTCTTCGCATCGAGCCCGTCTGCCGGGATTCCCGACTCGCCGAAGCCGGGCAGATCCGGCGCGATGACGGTGAAGCGCTTCGCGAGCGCCGGCATCGCGACCTTCCTCCACATGCGCGACGTTTGCGCGTAACCGTGGATCAGGATGACGGGCTCTCCCGAGCCTTCTCGCGTGTAGTGCATCGCGAGCCCGTCCACGTCCACGGTGCGCGAGACGGGTACGGCGTGGGCCGGCGTCGCGCCGGTCGCGATCGCGAGGACAACCGCCGCACACCACAGAAGGACTCGCTTCGCCATCCCGACCTCCGTCGATCGGTCGTGCAGCCTTCGTGCCCCCGCTCCATTCCTGCGACGGCTGCGACACCTGCGACCCCTCGACGCGACGGTGGAGGAATCGCCGATCAGCGGCTATGTTTGCCCGAAATGTTGAGGCGCACGTTTCTCCTCTCCGCGGGCGCGTCCGCGGTCCTCCTCTCCTTCCAGAAGAGCCTGTCGTTCGCAGGCGCAGCCAAAGGAGCTGCCAGCAAGATGCCGACGGAACCGCTTCTCGCTCCGTGGACCGGGCCGTACGGCGGCGTGCCGCCGTTCAACAAGGTGAAGGTCGCCGACTTCAAGCCCGCGCTCGTGAAGGGCATGGACCTCGCGCGCAAGGACTTCACGGCGATCGCGGAGACGAAGGATGCGCCGACGTTCGACAACGTCACCGCGGCGTACGAGGACGCGGCCCGTCCGTTCGGTCGCGCCGCCGGCATCTTCGGCACGTACACGTCGACGATGAACGACAAGGCGACGCAGAAGATCGAGAAGGAGATGGCGCCGAAGATGGCGGCGTTCGCCGACGAGGTCACGCAGAACGAGGCGCTGTTCGCGAAGGTCAAGGCGGTGTACGAGGGCCGGACGAAGGCGAAGCTGACGCCGGAGCAGCTGCGTCTGGTCGAGACGCACTACACGAGCTTCGCGCGCCGCGGCGCCGCGCTCGGCAAGAAGGAGAAGGCGCGCCTCGCCGAGATCAACCAGCGCCTCGCGACGCTGTTCACGACGTTCACGCAGAACCAGCTCGCCGACGAGGAGAACTACACCGTCGTCATCGACAAGGAAGCCGACCTCGAGGGCCTGCCCGAGTCGCTCCGCGCGGCGATGAAGCAGAGTGCCGAAGGCCGACCTAAGATCGCGGGGCGCGAAGCGCTGAAAGGCAAGTGGCTGATCGAGAACACGCGCTCGTCGGCCGAGCCGTTCCTCGTCTACTCGTCGCGCCGCGATCTGCGCGAGAAGGTGTGGCGCATGTGGACGACCCGCGGCGACAACGCGGGCGAGCACGACAACAAGCCGATCATCACCGAGATCCTCGCGCTGCGCGCCGAGCGTGCGAAGCTGCTCGGCTTCAAGACCCACGCGCACTGGATCATCGACGACAACATGGCGAAGACGCCGGACGCGGCGATGGCGCTGACGATGAAGGTGTGGAAGGCGGCGGTCGCGCGCGTGCGCGAGGAGGTCGCCGACATGCAGAAGCTCGCCGACTCCGAGAAGGCGAACATCAAGATCGAGCCGTGGGACTACCGCTACTATGCGGAGAAGGTCCGCAAGGCGAAGTACGACCTCGACCAGGACGAGGTGAAGAACTACCTCCAGCTCGACAAGCTCCGCGAGGGCATGTTCTGGGCCGCGGGCCAGCTCTATGGCTTCGAGTTCAAGCCGGTGAAGGGCGTGCCCGTCTACCACAAGGACGTCACGACCTACGAGGTGCTGCGCGACGGCAAGCACGTCGGCCTCTGGTACTTCGATCCGTATGCGCGCCGCGGCAAGCGCTCGGGCGCGTGGATGAGCGAGTACCGGACGCAGGAAGGCTTCAAGGGCGACGTGTCGCCCGTCGTGTCGAACAACTCGAACTTCGTGAAGGGCAAGGCCGGCGCGCCGGTGCTCATCTCGTGGGACGACGCGACGACGCTGTTCCACGAGTTCGGCCACGCGCTGCACGGCCTCAACTCGGCGGTGCACTACCCGACGCTCGCGGGCACGAACACGAAGCGCGACTTCGTCGAGTTCCCGAGCCAGCTCAACGAGCACTGGCTGACGACGCCCGAGGTGCTGAACAAGTTCTGCGTCCACTACCAGACGGGCAAGCCCATCCCGGCTGACCTCGTCGCGAAGATCGAGAAGGCGAAGAACTTCAACCAGGGCTTCAAGACCGTCGAGTATCTCGCGGCGGCGATTTACGACCTCAAGATTCACATGCTGCCGGGCGACAAGATCGATCCAGCGAAGTTCGAGAAGGACACGATGAAAGACATCGGA
>JAEWJO010000723.1 GCA_023386455.1 Pseudomonadota bacterium
CTCGACGACCTCGTCGAGCGCGCGCGCCGGATCCTGCTCGATCTCCGCCGCCCAGAACTGCCGCACGCCGAGCGTGCTCTCCCAGTGCTCGCGCGGAAACCGCGACGCTCGCACGCCGACCTGGACGAGCCGACCATCGCGGCCGAGCAGCTCGTTCGCGTGATAGCTCCAGGTCGCGTAGCAGTACTTGATGCCGAGGCGCGACGCGAGGAGATCGGTGTGCGCGTCGGGCTGGACGATGCCCCAGCGATCGCGGCGGTGCTTCGCGAGCATCTCCGAGACCGGCCAGGCGACCGAGTGATCGCCGCCGAGGATGATCGGCACGATGGCCGGATTGATCGTCAGGACGCAGTCGAGGATCCGCGCCTCGATCGACAGCGGCGAGACCGGCAGCCGCTCGACGAGCCCCGGCGGCGCGTCCTTGTAGAGCTCGGCGCGGCTCGCCGCGACCTGCGCCGGGACGAGCATGTCGTCGTGGAGGAGCTGGGGGACGACCGCGACATCGCCGATGTCGACGATCGCGTGGCGATCGAGCCAGCCGCGCAGGTCGGGATCGGCCTCGATCATGGCGGTCCGGATCGCCTGCGGACCCAGGTTGGCACCACGGCGGTAGCCGGCGCCGACATCGGACGGGACCCCGAGCAGAATCGCCTTCGCCGAGGCGATCCGATCGATCGCGGCAAAAAACCGCGCCCCGATCTCGGCCTCGTCGGCGGTGCCGTACAGGTGCCGCTGGACCTCGAGCTGGGCCGCCCGGCCGGTCGAGACCACGTACAGACCCCCTGCAGCGGGCCTCAGCATCGCCCGAAGCTGGTCGCGGGCGTCGGACACGGACGAGATCGTGGCAGGCATCACGACGCCACCCTACCCCACGAAGTCGCGAAGATCCCGCAAGTAAGTTGCCGCAACATCTGGAAATCAGGTTTGCTAGCGGATAAGAACGTATCGCTAAAAACCTCTGCGGGAGACTCCATGAATCGCCTGTTTCGACCCACTATTGCCGCACTGGCGGGGCTAACGGCATCGGCGACGGTGGCATCGGCCAACGTCGAGATCGGTGGCACTGCCGGTATCCACGTATTCAGCACGACGAATGAGCTCGGCGTGCCGGACGTCGACGACGCTGCGTCCGAGCGCAACTCTGCGCTGTTCGGACTTCGTCTCGGATTCACGTTCAACGACATGCTCGGGGTCGAGGGCGAGTTTGGCGTCATCCCGAGCGAGACCCGCGGCGGCGCGCTCGCCGACGTGTGGAACCTGACCTATCGCGGTCACCTCATCGCGCAGTTCGGCGCGGGGAACCCGGCCAAGAAGCTCATCCCGTTCATCCTCGCCGGTGGCGGCGCGACTGCGGTCGTGAAGTCCAAGAACGAGGACATCATCGAGAAGGACACCGACGCGGCGCTCTACGCGGGCGTCGGCGCGAAGTATCGCGTCGATAACGGCTGGGGTCTGCGTGCGGATGCGCGCCTGCTCTTCCCGCCGAGCTCGACGGGAAGCGGCCCGACGGTCGACTTCGAGGCGCTGCTCTCGATCTACAAGGAGTTCGGTCGCAAGACCGTCGAGAAGGTCGCCGAGCCCGCGGGCCCGAACGACACCGACGGCGACGGCTTGACCGACGACGTCGACAAGTGCCCGAACGAGGCCGAGGACAAGGACGGCTTCCAGGACGACGACGGTTGCCCGGATCCGGACAACGACGGCGACGGCGTGATGGACGCGAGCGACAAGTGCGTCGACCAGCCGGAGACGAAGAACGGCTACCAGGACGAGGACGGCTGCCCGGACGAGGTCCCGCAGAAGGTGAAGCAGTTCACCGGCGTCATCCAGGGCATCAACTTCAAGACCAACGATGCGAGCCTCCTGCCGGCGTCGAACAAGACGCTCGACAAGGCCGTCGCGGTCCTGAAGGAGTTCGGCGACCTCAAGCTCGAGGTCCAGGGTCACACCGATGACCAGCCGATCAAGAAGGGCGGCAAGTTCACCGACAACAAGGAGCTGTCGCAGGCTCGCGCCGAGACGGTGAAGGCCTACTTCGTCGGCAAGGGCATCGAAGAGGGTCGCATCAGCGCCGTCGGTTACGGCTCGGACAAGCCGGTCGTCGACCCGGCCGGCCTCAAGGGTGGCAAGCTGACCGCCGCGCGCGCGAAGAACCGCCGCGTCGAGTTCAAGCTCGTTTCGAACCTCGTTCCGGGCGACGCTGCGGCGCCGGCCCCGGCACCCGAAGGCGGCAGCGCGATGCCGCCTCCTCCGTGAGCTGGATCGAATAGTCACTCCATCGTGAGACGAGACGAGGCCTTCGGGCCTCGTTTTCGTTTTCGGGTTCTGGTACGAGTGCTGTCCATGTCGCTCGCGCCCGCGCTCCTGGATGTGCTGGTCTGCCCGAAGTCCAAGCAGCCGCTCATCTACTTCGCGGCCGAGGCATTCCTGTTGTGCCCGGCATCCCGGCTCAAGTACCGGGTGGAGCGCGGCGTACCCGTGCTCCTCGTAGATGAAGCGGTCGAGGTCTCCCCCGCCGAGCTCGAGCATCTGCTCAAGCAAGCCAAGGACCTAGGCCTTCCGGGTGTTTAGCTCGAACTCGGTGCTTGACCTTTGGCGACAACAAAGGTAGATCGCCGATTCCTTCCACGGAGCTCGCCGTGCTGAAGTCGCTATCGATATTTACTGGTAACGCCAACCGTGCCCTCGCCGACGAAATCTGCAAGTTCGTCGAGATTCCGCTTGGGCGCGCGGACGTCACGCATTTCTCGGATGGCGAAATCTACGTCGAGATCGGCGAGAACGTCCGAGGCGTGAATTGCTTCGTGGTGCAGCCGACGTGCTCGCCCCCGAACCAGTCGCTGATGGAGCTCTTGATCATGATCGACGCGCTGAAGCGCGCGTCGGCCGGGTCGATCGTCGCGATCATGCCGTACTTCGGCTACGCGCGGCAGGACCGCAAGGCGAAGCCGCGCACGCCGATCACGAGCAAACTCGTCGCGAACCTCATCACCGCCGCCGGTGCCGATCGCGCGCTCGCGATGGATCTCCACGCGGGGCAGATCCAGGGCTTCTTCGACATCCCGTTCGATCACCTGTTCGCGATGCCGGTCCTCATCGAGGAGCTGCGCGTGCTCGGGTTTGGCGGCGATCAGACCGTCGTCGTGTCGCCGGACGCCGGTGGCGTCGAGCGCGCGCGTGCGTTCTCCAAGCGCCTCGGCGCGAGCCTCGCGATCATCGACAAGCGCCGTCCGGCGCCGAACGTCAGCGAGGTCATGAACATCGTCGGTGACGTGAAGGGCAAGAAGGCCGTCATCGTCGACGACATCATCGACACCGCCGGCACGCTCACGCACGCGGCCGTCGCGATCATGAACGCCGGCGCCGCGAGCGTCTCGGCGTGTGCGAGCCACGCGGTGTTCTCGGGCAAGGCCGTTCCGCGCATCGCGGAGTCGCCGCTCCAGAACGTCGTCGTCACCAACACGATCCCGCTGTCGGAAGCGGGAGAGCAATGCTCGAAGGTGCGCGTGAAGTCCGTCGGGCGTCTGCTCGGCGAAGCGATCAAGCGTATCCATCACGGAGACTCGATCTCGAGTCTGTTTGTCTGAACGGAAAGTCGTCGAAGGGAACCTGTCATGGCCGCGTCCACGGAATCGATCGGAAAGCTCACTGTCTCGCTTCGTAACCAGTCCGGTAAGGGCGCTGCGATCAAGCTGCGTCAGCAGGGCAAGGTCCCGGGTGTTTGCTACGGCGCCTCGCCGACCGGCCGCATCGAGCCGCTGCCGATCATCGTCGACGTGAAGGCGCTCCGCGCCGCGCTCGACCCGGTCCGCAAGCAGAACACCGTCATCGACCTGACGATCGAGGGCGACAGCACGGTGAAGCTGCACGCGCTGGTCAAGGACTACCAGATCCACCCGATCCGCCGCGACATCACCCACGTCGACCTCCTCGCGATCGATCCGAACAAGGAAGTTCGCGCGGACGTTCCGCTCGAGTTCGTCGGCAAGCCGAAGGGCGCGATCGACGGCGGCCAGCTCCGCACGGTCCTCCGCGCGATCGAGGTCCGCGCGAAGCCGAGCGACATCCCGGTGAAGCTGTCGGTCGACGTCTCGCCGCTCGAGATCGGCGACGTCATCCACGTCTCCGCGATCGAGCTCCCGCCGAACGTCACGGCCGTGACCAACCGCGATCTCGCGGTCGTCACCTGCGCGGCGCCGGAAGAGGAGAAGGTCGAGGCGGCTGCAGCCGGCGCCGAGGGCGCTGCTCCGGCCGCGGGCGCTGCTC
>JAEWJO010000732.1 GCA_023386455.1 Pseudomonadota bacterium
GACGCGACGAGCACGACGCGCGCGCCTCCCGAGGCCGCCGCCAGCTCGCGAACCAGCGCCGCCGTCGGCGGCGGCTCGCCTTCGAGGACGCGCGCGTCGAACGGCTGCCCGGCACCGCCGGCGGTCCGCAGCGCGAGCGGCGCACCCTCGCGCGTCGCCCACACGACATCGCGCGCGTGATCCCCGAGCAGATCCGCGATCACGTCACGGGTCGACTGCGTCTTGTCGACGACGAGTACCCGCGGCGCCATGGATCGATCATACCCCTGTCGTCGTCGACAGGATCGGACGACCGCCGCGCCTACCAGTCCTTGTCCGGATCCTTGGCGCGGCCGCTCGCCCGCCGCCGCGCACCGTCGCGCTGGAGGTGACGGGAAAAATCCTCGAGATCGTCGAGCTTGCCGTCGGTCGGCGTGCGCGGGCCCTGCGGGTGCTGGCTGCGATCGCGTCGCCGCTGACCTTGCTGGTTCTGCTGGTTCTGGCCCTGCTGATCCTGCTGGTCGTTCGATCCGCTGCCCTGCCCCTGCGGGTTCTGCTGGTTCGAGCCCGGTCCCTGACCCTGCTGGTTCTGGCCCTGCTGACCCTGCTGGCCCTGTTGCCCTTGCTGGCCCTGCTGGCCCTGCTGGCCCTGCTGGCCTTGTTGACCCTGCTGGCCTTGCTGGCCCTGCTGGTTCTGATCCTGGCCCTGCCCCTGGCCCTGGCCCTGGCCGTTCTGCTGCTGCTGTTGCTGCTGCTTCTGCCGGCGCTTCATCGCCAGCTCGAGGTTCAGGCGCGCGTCCTCGAAGCTCGGCTGGTCGCGGAGCGCCTGCTTGTACGACTCGATCGAATCCTCGAGCTTGTCCTGGCCGAGCTGGGCGTTGCCGCGGTTGTAGTTCGCCTGCGCGCGGATCTTCGGATCGCGCGATGTCGCGGCCTGCTTGAGGTCGTCGAGGCCGCGCTCGGTGAGCGCCTTGGCCTCCGCGGGATCCTTCGCGAGCTTGGCCTTCTCGAGCTGCGCGGTGCCGCGATCGTACGCCAGCCCCGACGGATCGACGCCGCCATCGTGCGCCGCCTTGTCGTAGTGCTTCAGCGCCTCGTCGTAGTTGCCCGCGGCGGCGGCCTTGTTGCCGGCCTCGACCTCGGGGTTCGGCGAGCGGAATGGCTCCCAGCCCGCGAGTGCGAGCAACAGGACCGCCGACAGCGCGCCGCGCCGCATCCCCCGAGCATGACACGCGGGCCGCATCAATGCTCCTCCGGATAGCGCCGGCGGCGGCGCGTCGAGATGGCCGCCTCGATCACGAGCAGCATGAAGCCGGCAAACAGGAACGGCTCGAAGATGTCCTTCATCTCGTCGACCCGCCGCGTCGCGAGACCGCGGTTGACGGCGCGCAGCGCCTCGACGATCGGCATCGGATCGACCTCGCCGGTCTCGGACGCGACGAAGTAGCGATGCTCGTCACCGGCGGCCTGCGCGAGCAGGCGCATGCCCGCGTCATCGCGCTTGGAGACGACGGTCTGGCCATCTGCAGTCCGCTTCGCCTGCGCGGTCGGCTTGCCGTCGTAGTCGATCTCGTAGACGACGCCGCCGCGGGTCGTGCCGACACCGACGACGAACACGGCGATGCCGAGCTCGCGGGCGGTCGCGACCTCGCGCAGCGCCTCGGCGTCGGAGTCGCCACCGTCGGTGAAGATCACCATCGCCTTGCCGCGCTCGACCTTCTGCTCGACGATCTCGTCCTCCTTCTTGTCCTTGGCGTCGAGGGACTCGCCGGGCAGCGGATCGCCGCCATGACCGCGGCGGCCGATGCGCGCGCAGCCGAGGTCGTCGTAGAGGTCGGGACGCAGGAGGCAGCGCGACACGCGGAATACCTCGGTCAGGTTCGACCCCGGTGGCAGATCGGACGGTCCGAGGTCGTAGAGGAACCGGACCGCGACGTCGTGGTCCTCGGTCACCGGGAAGTGCGACGCGGCGCCGGCGAACACGACCGGACCGATGCGATCGCCCGGCAGCTCGTCGATCAGCGCCGCCGCGAGCTCGCGTGCGCGACCGAGGCGCGATGCCGCGAGCTTCTTCTCCTGCATCTGCAGCGTCTGGCCGACGTCGCTGACGAGCATCGACTTCGACACGTCGAGGGCGACGACGAGATCGAGCCCGTGCAGCTCGACCTTGCGCGTGCCGGCGATCTGCGGACGTGCCGCGGCGACGAGCACGAGGCCGACGCCGAGCGTGACGAGCACGAGCTTGATCAGGCGGCGGCGCGGCGACTGCGACGCCATCACCTTGCCGAGCACCGGCAGCTCGCCGAGCCGGGTCGCGAGCCGGCGGCGCTGGACGCGGTCGTAGAGGAACAGCAGCACGAACGCGACCGGCACGGCCGCGGCGAACCAGAGGACCTCCTCGTACGCGAACCTCACGGCAGCCTCCGCAGGCGCGTGTGCGAGAGCACGAGCTCGAGCCCGATCAGGATCGCGGCTATGATCGCGAACGGCACGAACAGCTGCTTGTCCGGCACGCGCTCGATGATCGTGCGCTTCGTCGTATCGAGCTGGTTGCGCACCGTCTGGAAACCGCGGTCGAACGACGCGTAGTCGCTCGCGCGGAAGAACTCGCCGCCGGTCTGCGTCGCGATGTTGCGCAGCGTCGCCGGGTTGACCGACATGCCGCCGAACAGGTCGCTCTCCTCGCGACCGACGAGCAGCGTGTACACCTTGATCTTCTGCGCCTGCGCCGCGCGCGCCGCCTCGTCGGGATCGAACCGCGTCACCCAGTTCGAGTCACCGTCGGACAGCAGGATCACGACCTTGCTCTTCGCGTCGCTGCGCCGCAGCTGCGCGACCGCGAGCGCGAGGCCATCGCCGATCGCCGTGCCGAGCTCCGGGACGTCGCCGATGACGAGGTCCTGCACGATCTTCTCGAGCATCTTGCTGTCGTGCGTCAGCGGGCACTGCAGCATCGCCTGCTGGCCGAAGATCACGAGGCCGATGCGGTCGTTCTTGTTGCGCCGGAGGAAGCGCCGGATCACGCGCTGCGCCGCATCCATGCGGTCGCGCGGCATGTCCGTCTCCTCCATCGACTTCGACATGTCCATGACGATGACGATGTCGATCGAGTCGATCGTCCGGCTGGTCTTGCGATAGGTCTCCGGCCGGCCGAGACCGATCGCGAGCGCGAGCAGCGCGAGCACGCGCAGCGACGTCGGCAGGAACGACACGTACGCGGCGACACCTCGCGTGCCGACGAGCTTGGTCTGCGAGAACCCGATCGAGGCCGTGCGCCGCCGGTGGAGGTGAAACCCGACGAACGCGACGATGCCGGCGCCGAGCACGAGGAAGACCGCGCGCGGCGACTTCCAGACGACATCCTGCGCGTCGGCGAGCGCGGGACTCTCGCTGCGCGGATGCATCGCGAGGCGCGTCACGCGCCGCAGCTCGTGCCACATGCGCGAGACGGGGACGTCGAGCACCGCCGACGCGACGATCACGATCAGGAGGCCGAGGCCGAGCGTCGCCACCCACGGCAGCGCTGCGCGCAGCACCGTCTCGGCGGTCAGCGCCGGGCGCGGCCGGTCTTCGGTCTCCGGGTGGCCCTCGGCGCTCGCGTCGCGCCCCTCGTCGGCCTCGTCGCGGTGGCGATACCAGCGCAGGCCGCCGGCGATCGCCATGATCACGCCGGCGAGGATGAACACGCCGGTCGTACCGCGCTCCCAGCGCGCCTCGACCGTGTTCGCGCGGCTGACGAACATCTGCATCGATACCGACGCCGCGCCGGCGAGCGCGATGCCGATCGTGCCGAGGAGCTGGCCCTTCTTCACGCCGCGTCCTCCGCGCCGTGCATCGTCGTGCCGGTGCCCTGCGCGCGCGTCGTCGAGATGACGAGATGCCGCGCGGCCTCGAGCACGCCGTGCGCGTCCTCGGCGGTCGCGCGGAGGCCGCCGTACTTGACGATGTCGCAGCGCTCGAGCCAGCGCTCGACGAGCGCCTGCTCGTCCGATGGCGCGACCCTCGCGAGCGACTTCATCAGCTCGTAGGTCGTGAGGTCGAGCGTCGCGACGCGATAGCGCGCGCCGAGGTACTCGCGGATGACCTCGACCATCTCGGCGTACCCGGCCTTGCGGTCGTCGTCGCGGTCGAGCGCGCCCGAGCGCTCGATCTCGAGCAGCCTCGCCAGCGCGCGCTCGCTCGTCATGTCGATACGGCGCGGCGCGGGTCCCACCGGCACGAGCGTGCCGATCAGCGTGCGCACGCGCCGGCGCCGGCGGTTGCGAATGTAGAGGTACGTGCCCGCCGCGGCGAACGCGGCCGCGACGCCACCGGCGACCCACGCCCAGAACCAGTCGCGGCTCATCAGCGAGACCGGGGACGCGTGGCCCTTCATCAGCCTCGGGTCGTCGACGAGGTCGCCGAGCACGCCATTGACGATCAATGGGACCTCGTTCGTCGCGACCTGCCCCGCCTTGCCCTGGCTCGTGAACGTGACGGCGAGCGGCGGCACGCGCAGCTCGCCGAGCTCCCAGGCGTAGACCTCGAGCTGCCACTCGCGCTCGCGCTTGCCGTCGGGCAGCGTCCTCGTCGACGAGAGCTTGCGCGTGACCTCGAACGCGCCGCCGAGCTCGATCGGCTCGCGCAGGTTCACCTCGACGTCACCACCGTAGGTCGCGGTGACGAACAGCGTGAACTTCTCGCCGAGCCGGAGCACGGGCGGGCTCGCCGCCGCCCGGACATCCGGCACCTGCACGTCGGGCGGAATGATGATCGTGATCTTCTTCGGCGCCGACGATCCGGCCCCCGACCCCGGTCCGGCCGCGCCGACGCCGCTGCCGCTGCCGCTCGAGCCCGAGCCCGAGCCCGTTCCGGGATCCGCTGCGCCCGATCCGCCCGTCGCGGGATCCGCTGCGCCTGATCCAACGTCGGGCGCTCCTTGCCCCCACGCCGTCGCGATCGCGACAACCCAGACCGCCACGACGGTCGCGATCCCGCGCTTCATCCGTGCGCCATCCTCTTCGCCCGCGCCCGGAAGAACGCGACGAGCGCGTCGACGTACGGCTCGTTCGTCGCGACCGTCACGACGTCGACGTTGACCCTGCGCAGCGCTGCGTCGCGGATCTCCGCCGCTCGCTTCGCCCGCTTCGCGAACTCCGCCCGCGCGCGCGAGCTCGTGTCGACCTCTACGACCTCTCCGGTCTCGAGATCCTCGAGCACGAGCAGGCCGACCGCCGGCAGCTCCTGCTCGAGCGGATCGCCGACGACGACCGGCACCAGCTCGTGGCGCTGCGCCGCGATCCGCATCGCGCGCTCCCAGCCGTCCGACAAGAAGTCGCTGACGAAGAACACGACGCTCCTGCGCCGCGCGACCTTGCCGAGGAAGTCGAGCCCGGCCGCGAGGTCGGTCTTCCGCGACGTCGGCTCGAATGCGAGGATCTCGCCGATCACGCGCAGCACGTGGCGGCGGCCCTTCTTCGGCGGCACGTAGCGCTCGACCTTGTCGGTGACGATCATCATGCCGACGCGATCGTTGTTCTTGATCGCCGAGAACGCGACGACCGCGGCCAGCTCGGCGGCAAGCTCGCGCTTCGTCGTACCGCGCGAGCCGAAGTGACCCGACGCGCTCGCATCGACGATCAGGTTGACCGTGCGATCGCGCTCCTCGATGAACTGCTTGACGTGCGGCGCGTTCATGCGCGCCGTGATGTTCCAGTCGATCGTGCGGACGTCGTCGCCCGCGTAGTACGGCCGGACGTCGGAGAACACGAGGCCGCGCCCCTTGAACACCGAGTGGTACTGACCGGCGATCTGTTGCTCGACGAGCCGCCGCGAGGCGATCTCGATCTTCCTCGCCTTCTTGAACAGCTCTGAGGTCGAGATCGTCATCGCGGTGTCACGGCACCGGCAGGTACTCGAAGACGCGGCGCACGACGTCCTCCGAGCTGACTTCCTCGGCCTCGGCCTCGTAGGTCACGACGACGCGGTGGCGCATGACGTCGAGCGCGATCGCCTTGATGTCGTCGGGCGTGACGTAGGCCCGGTGACGGATGAACGCGTGCGCACGAGCCGCGGACGCGAGGCACAGCGTCGCGCGCGGCGACGCGCCGTACTCGATCAGCGGCGCGAGCTCGGGCAGGCCGTAGTCGCGCGGCTTCCGCGTCGCCTGGACGATGTGCACGATGTAGTCGCGGACGCGGTCGTCGATGTAGACCGAGCCGACGACACGGCGGGCGGCGCGCACCTGATCGATCGTCGCGACCTCGCGCGGCTGCGGTGGCTCGAGCGTGCTCATGCGGTCGAGCATGCCGCGCTCGTCGGCGGCGGTCGGATAGTTGACGCGGATGAGCAGCATGAACCGATCGAGCTGCGCCTCGGGCAGCGGGAACGTGCCCTCCTGCTCGATCGGGTTCTGCGTCGCGAGCACGAGGAACGGCTCGGGCAGCGGGTGCGTCGAGTCGCCGATCGTGACCTGACGCTCCTGCATCGCCTCGAGCAGCGCCGACTGGACCTTCGCCGGCGCGCGGTTCACCTCGTCAGCGAGGACCAGGTTCGCGAACAGCGGGCCACGCTTCTGCGTGAACTGCCCGGTGTGCATGTTGTAGATGATGGTGCCGGTGATGTCCGCGGGCAGGAGATCGGGCGTGAACTGGATGCGCGAGAACGTCGCATTGAGCGTCTGCGCGAGCGTCTTCACCGTCAGCGTCTTCGCGAGCCCGGGCACGCCCTCGATCAGGCAGTGGCCGCCGGTCAGAAGACCGATGAGCACGCGCTCGATCATGTCGCGTTGACCGACGACGACCTTGCCGACCTCCGCGAACACGTCGTCGAGGAACGCGCTCTCCTTGCGGACCTGCTCGGTGAGCGCGGTGATGTCGACCGGAGGCGTCAGGACCGAGGGTGCGGCGGCCGGAGCCGCGGCAGCCGGTTCGGCCATGGTCAGCCCTCCGGTCGCCTCGGAGGCGGCAGCACCGCCGGCACTCGGCGGAGCAAACGGGGAAACCGGGTCACGCAACGTATCCATAGAACCCATTCACGATGTCACGGATTCCCGCCAGGTGCCCGTGGGTCCTGCCCCATGTGCGATATGGTCCCCTCATGGCCGCCGAGACCCCTCCCGTCGCGCCCGCCCCTGTCGATTTCTCGACTCATATCCTGTCGCTCGCATCGACCGCGCTGATCGCGCTCGGGAAGATGCCGGCACCGGACGGCGCGCAGCACCCGCTCGATATCGAGACCGCGAAGCACCTGATCGACGTGCTCGCGATGCTCGAGACGAAGACGAAGTCCAACCTCGACGAGGCCGAGGCGAAGCTCCTGTCGAGCCTGCTCTACGATCTCCGCGTCGCGTTCGTCGACGCGCAGCCGAAGGCCACCAAGTAGCGATGCGCCGCGCGGCGCTCGCGTTGCTCGTGCTCGTCGCCGGCTGCCGCGAGCACGAGGGTCCCGAGGTCGACAGCACGCCCGCCGCCGGGTCTGCCGCGCCCGTGCCGACGTCGACACGCATCCTCTACCCGAGCGCGCCCGGCGGCTTCGTCGATCTCGTCGCCGGGGCCCGGCATGGCGTCGTCGCGATCCGCGCCGCGACGCCGGTGAAGTCCGGCCCCGCCGCGATGTTCCCCGGCGCGCCCGAGACGACCGCCGACGTCGCGCTCGGCACCGGCTTTCTCGTCGAGGCCAAGGGCGTCCACGTCGTCACGAACGATCACATCGCCGCTGCCTCCTCGGAGATCCACGTCGTGCTCCCCGATCGCAGCGAGGTGCCGGCCAAGATCGTCGGCCGCGACACCGCGCTCGATCTCGCGCTCCTCTCGATCGACGTGCCTCGCCTCGAGCCGCTACCGCTCGGCGACTCCGGCAACGTCCAGGTCGGCGAGTGGGTCGTCGTCCTCGGCAACCCGTTCGGTGACGACGTCAGCGCGTCCGCCGGCATCGTCTCGGCGACCGGTCGCGAGGGCGCGGGCTCGCTCGCCGCGGGCCGCCAGCACGGCTTCCGCACGTTCATCCAGACCGACGCGCGCATCCACCGCGGCAACTCCGGTGGCCCGCTGCTCGATACGGCGGGCCAGGTGATCGGCATGGCGGTCGCGACCGGCGATCGCCCCGGCGAGATCTCGTTCGCGATCCCGATCGAGCGCATCCGTGAGGTCCTGCCGTCGCTCCGCGACACGGGCGCGGTCCAGCGCAGCTGGCTCGGTGCGCGCGTCCTCCCGGTGAGTCCCGAGCTCGGCCAGCAGCTCGCCATGCCCGCCAGGGGCGGCGCGCTCGTCACCGCGGTCGAGAACAACTCGCCCGCCGCGCGCGCGCAGCTCCGCTCCGGCGACGTGATCCGCGAGTGGGACGGCCGCGCCGTCGATCACAACTCGCTGCCGTGGGCGGTCGCGAACACGCCGCCGAACAAGTCGGTGCCCGTGCTGCTGTGGCGCAACAAGGCCGACTTCAAGCTGACCGTCGTCACCGAGCGGATGCCGCAGTAGCGGTCAGCCGACGCGCGTCTTGAGATCGGCGATGTCCCGCTCGCAGCGGTCCACGCGGTCGCGCAGGTCCAACCGATCGCGCAGCAGCGCGGTCACCTCGCGCAAGGTACCCGTTACCTCATTCAAGCTCGTCGCCGTCGGGATCTCGAGACCGCTGAGCCGCTGGTTCGTTTCGTCGATGCGGTGGTTCGTTTCGTCGATCCGCTTGCCGAGATCGATGTTCATCTGCTCGACGCGCCCATCGAGTTTGTCGACGCGCTCGTTCGTGGCGCGCACCGCGTCGCGGATCTCGACGAGCACGCGGACCGTGATGTCGTCAGACGTCATGGCTTCTCCAGTGTAGCGAGGTCATGAGCGTCGAACCAGCAGGTTCCGTGCCGCTGCCAAGTGCCCGACCTTCCTCGCGTCGTCGTCCGATGTCCGTCGGGAACCGGACGCGACGTCCGGGCTACGACTTCCGTGCCGCGATCATCGCGACCATCACGGCCTGGATCGCGGTCGTCGTCGCCGGCGTCGCCGTCGCGGGCACGTCGCTCGTCGCGAGCAGGCCGCCGTCCTTCCGCGCGATGCACGCGGCGACGACGACGCGCTCGGCCGGCGCCTTGCCGGTGTGGTAGCCGGCGACGAACGCGGGCTTGCTCGCCGCGAGCGACTCGAGCGTCTGGTCGGCGAGCGCGAACTTGCCGGCGAGCAGCTTCTTCTGCTGGTCGCACGTCGCACCGGTGAACGACTTCACCGTCACCGTCGACGTCGCCTTGTTCTCCGTGTACTCGGCGGTATCGGTCGTCGCGGAGCCCGAGACGCTCCACGTGCCGGCAAGCGCGGGGAGATCGACGGTGCGTCCGCTCGGGAACGTGCCCGGCGTGTTCTTCACCGGCGCCTGCGCCGCGCTGCCCGCCATCGCGTTGATGCGCGGGATGAGCCGCTGGATCACCGGCGCGGTGTCGGCGAGGGCCTTCTTGCTCGCCTTGCGATCGGCGCGAACGATGCGGTCCTGGGCGTCGAGCTGCTTCGCGAGCGACTTGTACGTCGCCTTCGGATCGGCGCGCGCGACCTCGAGTGCCGCGGCGACGTCGGCGCAGTACGTCTCCTGGACCTTCAGCGACACGTCGATGATCGCGAGGTCCGCCGCGACCGATGCGTCCGCCGCGAGCGGCGTGCCGCGCTCCTTCACCTTCGCGAGGCCCGCGAGGTCCTTCTTGCACGCGGTGACTTCCTTGTCGTAGAGGCGAATGAGCTCCGCGAGCTTCGCGTCCGCGTGCGCGGTCGCGACGGTGGCGACGACGAGGACCGCGGCAAGCTGGCTTCGCATCGTCCGAGCTTACAGGACGCACCGTGGCACCACGAGCACCTTCTACGCGTCGACGCCCTCGCCGCCGGCGACGACCTGCGCGTGGTTCAGCGCCGCGACGAGCGCGACGCCACCGACGATGTTGCCGATCAGCGCCGGCACGAACGAGTGCGTCAGCATCTCGGTCCACGTGCTGTCTCCGGTGAACACGAGGAAGCTCGCCTCGATCGTCGACACGATCACGTGCGTGAGCTGCGCCAGCCCGACGACATACGTCAGGATGATGATCACCGAGATCCGCGCGGTCTCCGCGAACGGCATGAGCCACACGACCATCGCGATCAGCCAGCCGGCAAAGATGCCGCGCAGGAGCGCGACCGCGAACGACCTCGGCGCGGCGTCGATCGCGACCTGCCGGAGTGCCTCGAACACGTGCGCCTCGATCGCCTCGGTACGCGCCATCACGAATGCAAAGGCGAGCGCGCCGAGGATGTTCGCCACCAGCACCGTCGCCCACAGCCGCAGAACGTTGCCCAGCGTCTCGCCGTCGCGCCGGCGCATGAGCGGCAAGATGACGGTGAGGGTGTTCTCCGTGAACAGCTGCTGGCGGCCAAGGATCACGATCAGAAACCCGAGTACGTAGCCGAACGAGCTGACGAGCGGCACCCACGGCGCCTCCGGCAAGAATGCGCGGAAGAGCCCGACGCCGAGGAACGAGAACCCCATCGACAGGCCCGCGGCGAGTCCCGACCAGGCGAGCGCGGACGTCGTCCGCTCGAGCTCGCTCTGGCCCTCCTGGCGGATGGCCTCGTAGACGACCTTGCCCGTCGGAGAACTTCGTTCCTCGGCTTCGGCCTCGTCGCTCATGCACCCGGTAGTGCAAGGGCGATGCAACAGACGATCAGTTCAGGCTGCCGTCGTCGGCGTGCTGCAGGAACTTCGGAAGGACGACCTTGCGGCCGGCGCCCTGGAACTCCACGACGACCTTGCCGTCGGACATCGCGACGACGCGGCCGACCCCGAGCAGCTGGTGGCTGACCTGGTCACCGGTGCGGAACACCGTCGGCTCCACGAGGTCGTCGTCGACGCGGAACACCGGCTCCCCGTCCGGCATGCGCTGGTCGTACTCGTCGGCGCTCTGCCGGGGCTTCCTGCGCCGGACGCCCGCCCACGTGCCGTCGACGATCGTCGGGGCCTTCGGTGTCATCTGCCGCGGCCGCACCGGGCCGGCGAGCGACCCCGGCGGGAGGTCGTCCAGGAACCGCGACGGACCCTGCAGCCGGATCTCGCCCCACACCCGACGCGTACGCGCGTGGGAGAGCACGAGCCGCTGGCGCGCGCGCGTGATCGCGACGTACGCGAGCCGGCGCTCCTCCTCGAGCGCGGCATCCTCGTTGACGCCCTCGCGCTCGCGCAGCGACGGGAACAGGCCGTCCTCCATGCCGGTGATGAACACGACCGGCCACTCGAGGCCCTTCGCGATGTGGATCGTCATCAGCACGACCGCGTCGCTCGGCGCGGACTGGTCGGACGGCGCCGACAGCGCGATCCGCTCGAGGAACGCGTCGACCGTCTGGGGCTCCTCGCTCTCCTCGTCGAAGTCGCTCGCGATCGTCACGAGCTCGGCGAGGTTGTCGAGGCGATCGCGCGACTCGCTCGACTCGTCACCCTCGAGCTTGGCGCGCAGACCGCTGCGGTCGACGACCTGGATGATCGTCTCGGCGACCGATGCACCCTGCGCGATCACGTCGCCGAGCCCGTCGACCAGCTCGACGAACGCGTGCAACTTCTTGCGCGGCGCCGCGCCGATCCCGGCGACCTCACCGCGCGCCGCGAGCCGGGCCGCGTCGAGCATGTTGCCGACTCCCGAGCGCGCCGCGGCACGCAGCCGCTCGACGGTCGTGTCACCGAGGCCGCGCGCCGGCACGTTGACGATGCGCTCGAACGCCGAGTCGGCGGCCGGGTTCCCGAGCAGGCGCAGGTACGCGATGACGTCCTTGACCTCCTTGCGCTCGAAGAATGACTGCGCGCCGACAACCTTCGACGGCACGCGCGCCGCGCGCAGGTGCTCCTCGAGGACGCGTGACTGCGCGTTCGTGCGGTAGAGGATCGCGATGTCGCTCGGCGACAGCGGGCCCTCGTCGATCAGCCGCCGGATCGACTGCGCGACGTAGTAGGCCTCGCCGCGCTCGTCGCCCGCCTGATAGATCTCGATCGGCTCGCCTCCGACCGAGTCGGTCCACAGCGCCTTCTCGTGGCGGTCGCGGTTCTTGCGGATGATGCCGTTGGCGGCATCGAGGATCATCTGCGTCGAGCGGTAGTTCTGCTCGAGCTTGATCACGGTCGCGTCGGGGAAGTCGCGGTCGAAGTCGAGCAGGTTGCGCGGCTCGGCACCGCGCCAGGCGTAGATCGACTGGTCGTCGTCGCCGACGACGGTGAGGTTGCGCGTCGCGTCGGCGAACTTGCTGACGAGATCGTACTGGACGCGGTTCGTGTCCTGGAACTCGTCGACGAGCACGTGCCGGAACCGGACGCGCAGCGTGCGCGCCGTCTCCTCGTGGTCGAACAGCGCGAGCGTCTTCAGGATCAGGTCGTTGAAATCGACCGCGTTCTCCTTCGCGAGCTGCGCCTGATACAGCGGGTAGATGCGCTCGACCACGTCGTCGAACGCGCCCGTCTTCGCGCTGCGGGGGTCGACGCCGCGGTTCTTCGCGCGATCGAACCGCGACAGGATCGTACGCGCCGAGACCTGCTCGTCGAGCCCGGTCTCCTTCAGCAGCTTCTCGACGAGCTTGATCTGATCGTCGTCGTCGAAGATGACGAAGCTCTTCGTGAGGCCGACGGCGGTGCCGTGCCGCCGGAGCAGGCGCGCACACGTCGCGTGGAACGTGCCGATCCACATCGCGTCGGCAGCGCCGCCGAGCAGGCCGCGGAGCCGGTGGCGCATCTCGGCCGCTGCCTTGTTCGTGAACGTCACCGCGAGGATCGACCACGGCTCGGCGCCGGTCTCGACGAGCCTCGCGATCCGGTGGACGAGGACGCGCGTCTTGCCGGTGCCGGCGCCGGCGAGGACCATCAGCGGGCCGTCGCCGTGCTCGACCGCGGCGCGCTGCTCGGGATTGAGAGGGATCACGCGCTCCACCTCGGGAGGCTTAGCACGCGCTGCTGACGTCGAGCCGCGACGACGTTCGCCGAAACGAGCAGAGGCCCGCCGAAGCGGGCCTCCTCGATCGACCTGGCCTTCGGATCAGAAGGTCAGGCGCATGCCGATCCGACCATTCGCCGGGGCGTAGCGGCCCGCGGTGTTGTGGAAGTTCGGGTTACGACCGATGGGCACCGCGCTCTCGCTGCCGGAACCGCTGATCGTCTTGACCCAGATCAGGTCCTCGTACGTGCCGCCCGACACCGGGGTCGCGTTCTGCTCCGTACCACCGACGCCACCACCCGACAGGCTGAACTGCGGGGCGTACGTGTTGTCGACGCCCGCCGTGCCCTGGCGGTTGTAGGAGTTGTAGATGTCGAAGAAGAGCTCGAGCTCCATGCCCTTGTTACCGATCTTGCGACCGTAACCGACGTGGATGTCGAGGCCGTGCTCGAAGTCCGTGCGGCCGAGCTGGCCGCGCGGCAGCAGGTACGCCTCGTCCGAGCCGTAGAGGTAGTGCGCCGCCAGCGCGTTCGTCGGGGTACCCGACAGCGCGCGGAAGCGAATACCCGTGGTCAGCGAACCGGCCTTCTTGAGGTCGAACGTGTAGTAGCCGTCGAGCTTGATGTAGTGCGGGCGGTCCGTCTGGAGCGGACCGATGCGGTTACCGAGGAGCTCGATGAGGTCGTACTGCGACGAGATGTTCGGGTCGAGCTGACCGTTCTCGTACGAGACGAGACCCGGGTAGTTACCCTCGGTGCGCGAGTACGTGTAGCTGCCCTGGACGTACAGCTTCTTCGAGAAGCGGCGCGTCAGCGTGAACTGCAGCGCGTTGTAGTCGCGGCGCGGCTTGTCGAACACGCGGATGCCCTTGAACAGCTCGAGCTGGTCCATGAGGCGCTGCTTGATCTTCGGGTCGTCCGTGCGATCGATGCGCTCCTGGAACGCCGCCTCGTCCGCCGACGACCACTCGCCGGGGTTCGAGATGATGTACGTCTGCGCGCCGTCGGTCGAGACGTCCTCGATCACGCGGCCCATGCGGCGGTTCTGGTACGAGACGCCGATCTTGAGGTCGTCCATGACTTCGTACTCGAAGCCGCCGATGACCTCGTCCATGTACTGCGCCTTGATGCCCGGAGCGACGAGCACGCCGCTCGCGCCGAGCAGCTCGTTCTGCGCCGCGCGCGTACCGGTCGTGACGCACGCCTCGCCGTTGTAGCCGCCGTAGCCCGGCTGACCGATCGGATCCTTCTGACCGCCGCAGGCGCCGGCCGAGAAGATCTGGCGATAGAACACCTCGCCGCCGAACGAGCGGGTGTTGATGTCCATCGGAACCGACTCGTAGAAGCGACCCCAGTGGGCGTAGATCTTCGAGCGGCCTTCCTTCGTCCAGTCGTAGAGCAGACCGACGCGGGGCGAGACGTTGCCCTTCAGCACCATCGCGTTGGTGCCGAGGCTCTCGTTCGTGAGCGGATCGACCTTGCCGCGGAGGAAGCCGGCGTAGCGGAGGCGCTGCTCCTCGTAGCGGATACCCGCGTTGAGTGTCAGGTTCGGGCGAATCTGCCACGAGTCGCGGAGGTAGACCGACCAGTTGAGCGTGTTGCCCTGGACGACCGTGCCCGGCGAGCCCGGCGTGCCCGAGAGGTAGTCACACTTCAGCGTCTTGTTCGTCATCGGATCGTTCGGATCCGGCGTGAGGCACGCGTTGTCGAAGCGCGGGTCCGTGTTGTTCATGTCCGTCAGCTGCACCCAGCGGTTGACGTACACGGTCTCGGGACCGACGAAGTTCGTGAGGAACGCGCCGCCCGAGTAGAGGCGCGCGGTGTCCGACAGGTTGTTCTCGACGTCGATACCGGCCTTGATCTCGTGGCTACCCGCCGCCTTCATGCGCTGGGTGACCGAGAGCTTCGCGGCGCGGCGCTCCTCGATGTCGCGGTTGATGTTGCCGGGACCGCCGACGATGTACGGGACGACGTCCATCGGGCAGTTGTCGATGCCGGGGTACGGATCGCCGAGGCCCGCCGCCATCTCGTCGTGGCAGCCGCCGTTCGTCGCGTTGCTCTCGCCGAAGCCAGGGCCCCACTCGGACAGGCGACCGTCGACGAGCGCCTGGTACGGCAGATCAGCCACCGACGCGTCGAACGGATCGGTGTTGTACGCCTCGCGGTGCCAGCCGAGGACGGCCTCGACCTCGGTCTTGTTGTCGTTCAGCTTGCTCGTCCACTTGCCCGAGACATCGCTGACGAGGATCGAGTACTTCGTGCCCATGCCCGCCTGGCCGTAGAGGCGCGGCGAGCGACCGGTCGCCGGCTGCGCCTGGATGGCGAGCTGGCCCTGGTTCTCGGGGGTCGCGGCGTAGTTGATCTTGGCGAGCGAGTTGTACGTCTGCTGCTTCGCCGAGCGGACTTCGTGATCGAGGGTGTCCGTGATGTAGAAGCCGGTGTTCGGATCGACGTCGGGGATGTTGTCCGAGTACATCTCGGGCCGGCAGTCCGACAGCGTGCCGTCGGACTGCAGCTCGCGGCAGTCGGTCTGGCGCTTGGTGTAGCGCGTGTAGTCGACCTGCGAGAACGCCGGCGCGAAGCCGACGAAGAACCACAGCTTGTCCTTGATGATCGGACCGCCGAGCTCGAAGCCGAAGTCGGCATCGAACGCGACGTCGCCGACGACATCGATCGACGTGGCGTTGCGCGGCGTCGACTCCGAGGCGGCCGTCAAGAAGCCCGGCTGGTAGTAACCGAAGACCGAGCCCTTGAAGTCGTTCGAGCCGCTCTTGGTGACGACGTTGACGACGCCACCGGTCGCGCGACCGTACTCGGCGTTGTAACCGCCGGTGATGACCTCGATCTCCTCGATGAAGTCGTTGATGACCGGCGAACCGACCGTCCCGTACGTCAGGCCGGTCGTGTTGACGCCGTCGACGTAGTACTGGTTCTCGAGCGACGAGCTACCGGAGAACGAGATGCCAACGCCGTCGCCCTGCGAACCGGCGGCGGCGCCGAGTGCCGACTCGAACGTGCGTCCCGGCACCGGGATGTTCTTCATGTAGTTCTTGTCGATCGTGATGCCCTGCGTCGTCGACGTGGGATCGATCGTCGGCGCCGTGTCCTGGATCTTGATCGTCTCGCCGCCGGCGGCCGCCATGTTCAGCTTCTGGAACACGGGCGTCGTCTTGTCGATACCGACGTGGATGCCGGAGCGCTCGACGGTGATGTCGGCGTAGTAGAACGTGACGAGGTAGTCACCGGGCGGCAGCTGCGCGACCTGGTACGTACCGTTCTCGTCCGTGATCGCCGTCTGCGTCTGCGACAGCGCGGGCGACGTCACGATGACGGTGACGCCGGCGAGCTTCTCGCCGGTCTTGGCGTCGGTGATCGTGCCCTGGATGGCGCCGCTCGTGCCCGACTGCGCGTGCGCCGTCGAGGGTGCGATCAGCGACGCGGCGAGCAGTGCGCCGGTGCCGAGGGAGGCTGCGAGGAAGATATTGCGAGACTTCGACATGGTGATCCTCACGCGCCCGTCATGATGGTGAAGTTGTACGGCATCGGCAGCGGCTGACCGAAGGTGTCCTTCAGGGTGGCGTCGACGTGGACCTCGTACGCCGTGTTCGGCGTCAGCGGGCCCGTGATGTTGATCGTCTGCAGCGACGTGCCGGTCAGCGTGATGGTCGCGCCCGCGACGGGGTTACCGTTCTGCGTGAGCGTGACGGCGCTGATCGACGCCGGATCGACCGGCGCGGTGACGGCGAGCAGGATCGGGTTGGCCGGCATCGCGTTCGTCATCGCGGACTGGAGGACGACGCGCATCGGGACGACCTTGAACTTGAACGCGCTGACATCGCCCGGCGTGCAGTCGTTGGCCTCGTCGCCGTTGACCGGCGCGCAGACCTGGTTGCCCTGCTTGTCGAGCACGTTCGGAGCGAACGTCAGGTTGCACTCGATGTTCGTCGGCAGCACGCCCGGAGCGGGCTCGAGCGGCGCCGGCAGGATCGCCTGCGGGCGGAGCACGATGGCGGGACCGAGGACATCGAAGCCACCGGCGGCGGGGCGGTTCTGATCGCCCGACGGGTTCCAGTAGCTCTCGTCGAGGTTGATCGGGACGTCGATCGAGCCGCAGCGGATTCCGACCGCGCCGGCCATGAAGCTGGTGTTATCGGCCGCGCCGTCCTCGTTCTTGTCGGCGACACCGACCGGCTGGCCCTTGGCCACCGTGCCGCAGCCGCCGTCGAGCTTGCAGATGCAGACCGCGTGAGCCATCGACGCCGGGCACGACTGCGGGAGCACGTCGTCCGGCACCGCGCACTTCGCGATGTCGTCGGGCGTCGTGCCCAGCGGGACGGTGTCGAACACGTCGTTGTCGATCGGCGCGCGGCACGCGATCTCTTCGAGCGCGTTACCGACGAGCAGCTCGTCGATGATGATGCGGAAGCGCTGGCCGGTCGCCGTCGCGTTCGCCATCTGCCCCTGGCCGGCGGCCGGGTAGTCATTGGTTGTCGCCAGCGGGTGCGTTCCGAAGCCGAAGATCCGCTTGTCGGTGACGATGTTGTTCGCATTCGTCGCCGTCTCGTTGAACCGCACCTGGCGGATCATCGGAGGACCTTCAGGCCGAAGGTTCGTGGCGCTATCCAGATCGGTGCAGGCGCTCGCGATGAGCGACACTGCCAAGGCAATTCCGAGACGACTCGCAGTCATAGGCTCTCTTCGCTCCCCTTCAATCGCGGGTGTGCTAACGGCGCAAGCCGCCCGCTTGTACTGAACGTGGCATTGGGGTGTCAAGGCTTGTATCACCGCCGTTTCCCTCGCGTGAATCGGACTTGCGATCACCGGCCGTGACAGCGGTGAGTGGTGCACAGCAGTCGCTGTCGCACCCCTTCATCGCGGGCTCGCGGCCGGGCATCAGCGCTGCCCACGCATCGGGTGCGACATCACGCAGCGTGTCGAACGAGCGCGCGAGGTCCCCAAGGCCCTCGAGCGATGCGGTCGACATGCGCAGGTGCATGGACGAGCCGTATCACCGAGGTGTGATCGTTCCCTAGCATCGCCCGCTCACGCCCCGTTGCACGATGCGACCACCGACGGGGTCGCCTGTCGCAGCGAACGGTTTGCGTCGCCGAAACGCAAAACGGCCACCCGGAGGTAGCCGTCGCTGCGAGAAGCTCGCAGGGTTACTGCGCGCCGCCTGGCTGGTCCTGTTTCATCTTGAGCGCGACCTTGATCTCGTCGTGGTTCACGTCCGAGGCGAGGCTGCGGATCGTGTCCATGGTCATCACGACCTCGTTCCAGGGCACGCCCTCCTCGTACTCGACGAAGACGACCTTCTCGTTGTTCGCGCTCATCGCCTCGAGCTTGGGACGCAGCATCTTGGCGATGTCGGTGGCCTGGATCGGCATGTCGTTCTCGGAGCTGCCGTCGTTGAACGCGACCGACAGGTCGTCCTTGACCTTGATGGTCAACTGCGACGCGTTCGGGTCGGGCATCTCGTTCGCGTCGTCGAGCTTACGCGGGACGTTCAGCGTCTCCATCTTCATCATGATCGGCATGACGACGAGGAAGATGATGAGGAGCACGAGTAGCACGTCGATCAGCGGCGTGACGTTGATCTCCGACGAGACGCCACCGCTCTTGGAGCCGGTTGACATTCCCATGGCTACTCGCCTCCCTTCGAATTCTTGGAGATCGCGAGGTCGATCTGCTGCACCGCGAGCTCGCGGTTCAGGTACATGAGGACCGGATAGACCTTGCCGTACGGCACCGACACGTCCGCCTTGATGTAGATGCGACCGACACCATCGGGGTTCTTCGGCGCCGCCCACGCGGCCTGGACCTGGTTGCCCATCTCCTTCAGCGTGGCGTCGTTCACCGGGCCGAGCTTCTGCTTCTCGACCCAGAGCTCGAAGTTGGCGTCGACCGTGACCACCGGCTGCATCTTGTCCTTCTCTTGCGAGTAGTTCTGCGCGTTCGGCAGCTTCACGTCATGACCGCGACCCATGATGAGGGTCATCAGCATGAAGATGATGAGGAGGACGAGCATGACGTCGACGAGCGGCGTCACGTTGATGTCGTTGCGGACGGCGTCGATATGCGCCTTCTTGTGGCCAGACAGGCGCCATCGGCGGTGCCGATGGCCCGCCTTTCCGTCGCTCTTGGCAGCCGTCGTGGCCATGGCTATTAGCCTCGACCCTCGCGCAGGACGTAGTCGATGAACTCGCTCGACACGTCGTTCATGTCGATCACGAACTGCTCGACGCGCGACGTGAAGAAGTTGAACGCCATGGCCGCGATGATCGCGACGCCGAGGCCGAGCGCCGTCGAGACGAGCGCTTCGGAGATCTTCGGGCCGATCTCGTTGATCGTGACGCTGCCGCCCTTGAGGAGCTGGAAGGTACCGAGGATGCCGACGACCGTTCCGAGCAGACCGATGAACGGCGTCGCGGAGGCGACCGTACCGAGGTACGCGAGGCCGCGGCGCAGGTTCGAGGTCTCGCGCTCCTTCACGCGCTCGAGCGCGCGGTTGACGGAGTCGACGAGGTCGAAGTCACCGACGTCGTCGGGGCCTTCGGTCTTGAGCGCCTCGCGGCCCTGGAGCAGCGCCGTCAGGCCCGACTCCATGACCTTCGCGACCGGGCTCTTGTTGGCGCCGCGCGCCGAGCTCAGCGCGTCGGTCACCTTGTGCTGGCGGAGGTACTCGCCGAGCGCCTGGACGTAGCGGATGCTCTGATCGCTCGCGGCGCGGAACGTCAGGAGCCGTTCGGCGATCACGTAGAACATGAACACCGACATGAGGATCATCATCACGGTGATGATCTTCACCACAACGCTCATGTGTTCCCAGAGCTCTACAAGGTCGAGTCCCATAGCACTTTCCTATCGGTCAGGTGGTTTCTACTTCTGCGAGTAAATGAAGGTGACCGCGGTGCACACGGGAACGGCCTTGCCGTTGACCATGTACGGCTTGTATCGCCATTCGCCGCGCATCTTGCCGAGGATCTTGTTGTCGTAAGCGGGGAAGCCCGTCGACTTGAGCATCGTCACGTTCGAGATCGCGCCGGCCGTCGTCAGGCAGAGCTTGAAGCTACCGATCAGGCGGTCCTTGCCGGAGCGCGAGATCTCGGTCTTCGTCACGTCGTCGGGGCTGATCATCTTCTCGCCCGCGATGCGCGAGCCTTCGAGCAGCGTCGGCGGAACGTTCTGCGGCGGAGCCGGCGGCGGCGGAGGCGGAGGCGGCGGCGGCGGAGCGCCGAGGACGCCATTGAGATCGCCACCGACGACACCACCCTCGACGCCGCCCTCTTCACCACCCTCGACGCCAGCGGGGCCGGTGTTCTCG
>JAEWJO010000743.1 GCA_023386455.1 Pseudomonadota bacterium
ATCACGACCGGCCCCGCGGCGCTGTACGGCCTCGCGGGCCGCGGCACCGTCGAGAAGGGCGCGATCGCGGACGTCGTCGTGTGGACCGGCGATCCGCTCGAGGTCACGACCGCGGTCGACACCGTGATCATCGGCGGCGTCGTCCAGTCGCTCGCGAATCACCAGACGCGGCTGCTCGAGCGCTATCGCAAGCTGCCGCTAGTGCGCTGAACGCGCCTGCGGGAACTGCTTCGCGAAGCCGTCCTTGTCGAGCGCCTTCTCGAGCGCGGCCTCGGCCTTGACGGTGCCGGCGCGGACGAGCTTCTCGAGCGACATGTCCATGGCCTGCATGCCGTCGGCCTGACCGGACTGGATGAAGCCGCCGATCTGCTGGGTCTTGCCCTCGCGGATCAGCGACGCGAGCGCCATGTTGCCGATCAGGATCTCGTGCGCGGCGACGCGGCCGCCGCCGTCGGCCTTCGGCAGGAGCTGCTGCGCGACGACGCCGGCGAGCGAGTCGGCGAGCAGGCCGCGGATCTGCGGCTGCTGGTCGGCGGGGAACGCGTTGACGTAGCGATCGATCGTCGCCGCAGCCGAGTTCGTGTGGACCGTCGCGTAGATCAGGATGCCGAAGCTGGCGAGCTGCAGCGCGGCCTTCATCGTCTCGGCGCCGCGGAGCTCGCCGACGAGGATGACGACGGCGTTCTCGCGACCGGCGCTGCGAATCGCATCGAGGAACGTCGGAACGTGCTCGCCGACCTCCTTGTGCGTGATGAGGCACTTGCGCGGCTGGTGCACGAACTCGACCGGATCCTCGATCGTGAGGATGTGGCCGGAGCGCGTGCGATTGATGTGATCGATCATCGCCGCGAGCGTCGTCGACTTGCCGGAGCCCGTCGGGCCGGTGACGAGCACGAGACCGGCGCGAAGCTCGGAGAGCTTGCGGATGCCGGGCGGGACGCCGAGCTCGTCGAGCGACTTGATGATCGTCGGGATCGCGCGGAACACGGCACCGGTGCCGGTGAGCTTGCGCAGGTAGTTCGCGCGGAAGCGCGCCTTCGTGCCGTGCGCGTAGGCAAAGTCGAGATCGCCGCCGCCGTCGAACGTCGAGCGCTGGTCGGGCGAGAGGAGCGGCATCAGCAGCGCCTCGATCTCGGGGCTCGCCAGCGGCCGTTCGCCGTCGGGAACGAGCTGGCCCCGGACGCGCAGCATCGGCGGGTAGCCCGGCGAGAGGTGGAGGTCGGAGCCGCCGCGCTCGAGGAGGCGGTCGAACAGCGCTGCGATCGCGGGTGCCGGCATCACTCGCCGTCCTTGCGGCCGAACTTCGCGAGCAGGCCGGTCTTCTGCGGGGCATGGGCCGCGGGACTCGCCGGCGAGAGCGCGGCGGCGAGGTCCTTCTTGCTGTCGGCGACGGAGAGCGCGGTCTCGTCGGTGATCCGGCCGGCGCGCACGTGCTCGAGCAGCGACTCGTCGAACCGGATCATGCCGAACGCGCGGCCGCGCTGCATGAGGTTCGGCAGCTGGTAGAGCTTGTCCTCGCGGATCAGCACGGCGAGCGGCAGGACACCGGTGACGAGCTCGATCGCCGGGACGATGCCGCCGCCCTTCTTCGGCAGGAGGCGCTGCGCGACGATCGCGCGGAGCGCGCCGGCGACGGACGCGCGGACCTGGCTGTGCTCCTCGGGCGGGAACATGTCGATCAGGCGATCGATCGTCTTGGCCGCGCTCGGCGTCGACATCGTCGCGATCACGAGGTGGCCGGTCTCGGCGGCGGTCAGCGCGATCTCGACAGATTCGCGGTCGCGCAGCTCGCCGATCACGATGACGTCGGGATCCTCGCGCAGCGACGCCTTGAGGCCGCGCGCGAAGCTGACGGTGTGGCGGCCGGTCTCGCGCTGCGAGATCACGGCCTGCTTGCGAGGGTGCACGATCTCGATCGGGTCCTCGATCGTCAGGATGTGATACGGCCTCGTGCTGTTGACGAGATCGACGAGCGCGGCGAGCGTCGTCGTCTTGCCGTGGCCACTCGGGCCCGCGACGATCACGAGACCCTGGTGGTGGCCGACGACCTTGCCGAGCTCCGTCGGCAGGCCGAGCTGCTCGAGCGTCGCGGGCGCGGCGAGTGCGAGCCGGAACGTGCCCTTGAGGCCGGCCTGTTGCTTCGAGATGTTGGCGCGCAGGCGGCCACCGTCGGGAACGCCGAGCGCGAAGTCCACGTAGCCGACGTGCGCGAGTTGCGCGCGCGACGCGTCGTCCATGAGCGGGCCGAGGATCGCCTCGGCGTCGTCGGCATCGAGCGGCTGCGCGTGCGGATCGAGCGGCACGAGCTCGCCCATCGTGCGGATCGACGTCACGCGTGCGGCGGCGATGTGGAGGTCGCTCGCGCCGCGCTGGCGGGCGGCGCGCAGGATCGCTGCGAACTCCGGCGGCACGTCGGCGACCGGACGCGAGGACACGATCTGCGCCGGTGGCGGCGGCGCGGGTCTGGCGGCCGGTGGTGGTGGCGTCGCGATGGGCGCCGGGGTCGGCGCGCGGAACGACGCGGCCGGTGCCGCCGGTGTGATCGGAGGCGAGGGACGGTGGCTGTCGAGATCGATGTCGAGGCTCATCGCCTGCGGCGGCGGCGTGGGCGGCGCGACGCGAAGCGGGGGAGACGGCCGATGGCTATCGAGGTCGATGTCGAGGCTCATCGCCTGCGGCGGCGGTGCAGGCGGCCGCGCGGGCGCGCGGGGCGGCTCGTTGCCGGTACCGAAGTCGAGCGCGTCGTCGAGCGCGAACGTCATCGGCGTGTCCGAGGGCTTCAGCTTCTCCGTCGGACGCTTGTCGGTCGCCGGCGCGGCGAGGTCCACGGGTGGCTCGGTCCGCATCCGTGGCGCACGCGCGCTCGCCGGCGCGGCGAGGTCGGCCGGTGGCTCGGTCCGCATCCGCGGCGCACGCGCGCTCGGCAGCTCGTCGCGATCGGAATTCGTCACCGCGCGCGTCGGCTTCTCCGCGATCTTCGATATCACCTGCGTCGCGTACGGTTTCGCCGTCGCGTCGGGACGCGAGATCGTCACGACGATCTCGTCGCCGCGCCGGCCGATCTGGATCCGCGCGCGGCGCTTGCCGATCGCGATCTCGACCGCCTCGCTGACGGAGTCCGCCTGCGGGATCATCGTCGCGATCGCGGTCCCACGGACGAGCGTCGTGAACTGCTCCAGGTTGACGGGGCGCGCGGTCAGGTTCTGCAGTCCCTGCTTCGTGCGCATCGCGATCGGTCGGCCGATGCCGATCACGACCTCACTGACACCGTCGCGATCGAGGTACCCGGCCAGCTGCTCGAGCTGATTACTCACCCGGGCACCATCGTACCGCCTGTCACTTCGCGGGTGGAGTCGCGGCGGGTTCGGATGGGGTAGGCGCGGGAGCTGGTGCGATGTAGGCAGGCGCGTGCTCGCCGAGGATCGTCGTACTTCGCACGTCCGAGGGGAGGTACTTGTCGAGCTTGCCGACGTACCAGGTGCCGGCGAGGACGACGAGCGTCGTCAGCGCGATGTAGAGCCGCCACGGCGGCGTGCGGTCTGCGAATGGATCGGAGAGCAGCCGCTTGCTGCCCTTCGGGATCGCGGCGACCTCGGTCATCGCGGCGCCGAACGACACGTTGATCCGTGCGCGGCCGTTGATCGCCCAGCCGTTCGCGTCGAGGATCGGACCGAGATTTCTGCGGCGCAGCTTCAGCCACGCGAGCAGCATCGACGGCCCCGAGATCATGAGGAGCAGCGCGGCGATGCCGAGCGGCAGCCACTTGCCGAGGCCGAACATCGTCGCGAGCAGGGCGCCGACCAGGGTGCCGATGCCGCCGATCGCGACGCCGATCGCCGCGACGGTTCCGAGATCGATCTTCTTTGCCGGGGCGGACTGTGCGCGCGCAGCCGCGGCAGCCGGTGCGAGT
>JAEWJO010000090.1 GCA_023386455.1 Pseudomonadota bacterium
GTCACGAAGCGAGTGTCCTGCCACGCGATCGACGGCGACGGCGTGTCGCGCGCGACCGGCGCAGGCGCCGGGTGACTCGACGACAGCGACGGCTGACTCGCCGGCGCACTGCATGCGCCGAGCGACAGCAGCGACGCGACGAGTGCGCGCATGATCAGTCGACGAGCTTCAGGTGGCTCTGGCGCTTCGCGCGCGGTGGCGCGGGCTGCTCTTCCTTGACCTCGGGCACCGCCGGCGGCGGGACCGGCGCGGGCGCATCGCCGCCACCGGTCAGCACGTCCTCGGGGACGTCCTCGGGCCAGACGGTTCCGCGCTGCTCGCCCTCGACCATCGCAGCGTAGACCGCGGTCCACGGCAGGACGCAGCGAAACGGCTGGCCGGCGAACGTCAGCGTGCCGGAGATCGCCTCGTCGTCGACGCTGAGGTCCGCGATCGCGGGCGAGAGCGTGTAGCCAAAGCGAAGCACCAGGCTCGGATCGGCGCGAAAGCGCGCGGGCACCGAGACCTCGGCGCGGCGCGCGTCGACGTGGACGAGCACCGGGCCGCGGCCGAGCAGGGCCTCGAGCGTCTTGCGCTTGTCGGGCGCGCTCGCATCGTCCTCGTCGCGGAGCGAGTCGATCGACGGCACGTCGGCGGGCTGCTTGCCGACCAGCTGGACGAACTCGTCGGCGGCCATCAGCCCGGCGTCGACCGCGTCGCGCAGGATTCCCTCGGGACGGTCGCCGGCGGCCGCGGTCACGCGCTCGACCGTGCGCTCGCAGCGTGCGGCATGACGGAGCACGGCGCCGTGCGCGGCGAGAGCCGAGTGGGTGCCGGCGCGCCACTTCGCGAGCGCCTTCTCCACGTCCACCAGGGAGGTCGAGACGCGATGCTCGATGAGCGCGGTCACCACCGCCTGCAGCCGGGCCAACGTCTTGGGGTCGCGCTCGATCATGAGGGGCCGGGCTTAGCTCGATCCATGTGCGGGCGTCAACTCAGGATTCGACGAGGTCGCGCAGCATGTCTGCGACGTGCTCTGGGATCGGTACGGCGACGAACTTGGCGAGATCGACGACCGCCGTGACGACCGACCCTTGCGCGGAGAGCACGCGAGGTTCTCCGGCGCGAAAAATTCGGTAGCGAAACGTGATCGACTTCGCGCCGAGTCGCGCGACCGAGACCTCGATCTCCGCGGTGTCGCCGAACGCGAGCGGCGCCTTGAACTCGCACTCCGCCTTGACCGCAGGGAACCCGATCTTCTGGCGGTCGATGATGTCGCTGTAGGCCTTCGGGCCGATCCGCGCGCGCCACAGCTCCTCGAACGCGACGTGGAACAGGTGGAAGAAGCGCGGGTAGTAGACGATGCCGGCGTGATCGACATCGGCGAACCGGACCGGCGTGGCGTAGGTGAAGCTCACGCCGACCTCGCGGGCAGGTGGACCTTCACGCCGCAGGACGCGGGGACGCCGGGGCAGGGCGGCGCGAGCTTCTCGAGCTCGATCGCGACGGCGGCCTGCGGGTAGAGCTCCTGGATCTTCGCGCCGATCGCGCCGGCGAGCGCTTCGAGCAGCTTGTACGTCGACTTCGTGCCGAGGGCGACGACGACCTCGCTGACCTTCCAGTAGTCGACGGTGTCGCTGATCTTGTCCGATGCCGCGGCTGCGGCGAGTGGCAGCTCGAGCGTCAGGTTCACGCGAAACCGCCGCGTGCCGCGCCTCTCGGCGGCGGTGTAGCCGTGATTGCCCTCGAACTCGAGGCCTCGCACGAAGACGCTATCGATCATCGCGGCTGGTTCTACCGCAGGTATGATGATTCGGTGCGCATCGCGCCCGTCATCTTGATCGCAGGCTGCTTCACGTCGTCGCCGGCGCCGGTCACGACGCTCTCGAACAACGCCACGCCTGCGGCAGACGCGATGTCGGTCACGGCGACCGCGGTCGGCCCGCTCGACGCCGACACCGAGGCGACCCTCGTCCACCTGCGCGCGGTGCTCGCCGGCTACGAGGTGAAGCCAGCGCACGACGGCTCGCTCCAGTACGACGTCTACAAGGGCACGGAGAAGCTGTTCTACGTCGTGCCCGACGACGATCGCGGCACCATCTTCAACATCCACGTCGTCAGCGGCAGCGTGCCGGTCGCCGGCAAGTCCTGGCGTGTCGGCCAGCCGTTCGCCGGCGCGGACCGGCTATCGACGTGCGAGTGCTGGGGCGATAACCCGACGTGCTTCACGGTCGGCGAGCACGTCGCGGTCAACTTCGACCGCACCTGCGACGACGTGACGAGCGATGCTCGCGCGCGGCGCACGCTCGACGGCATGGCGATCCAGCGGGTGATCTGGAATCCGCTCCCGTTCGGTGACGATCCGGACGAAGAAGTCCGCGACTAGCCGGCGGCTTCGTCGGCGTCCGCGTCTTTGACGCGCTGGAGCTTCTTCTTGATCATCTGGCGCTTGAGCGGGCCGACGAAGTCGACAAGCAGCTTGCCGGTCAGGTGATCGTTCTCGTGCAGGAGGCAGCGCGCCATCAGCGCCTCGCCGTCGATCTCGTGCGTCTTGCCGTCGAGGCCCAGGTAGCGGACCTTGCAGCGCATCGGCCGCTTCACCTTGATGTAGATGTCGGGGAACGACAGGCAGCCTTCCTCGCTGTCCTGCTGCTCCTCGGACATCTCGAGGACCTCGGGGTTCATCACGCAGACCGGCGGGTCGGTCTCGGCGAGGCCGGCGAGCTTGGGCTCGACGATGAACATCTTTCGGCTGTCGCCGATCTGGGGGGCGGCCATGCCGAGGCCGTTCTCCGCGTACATCGAGTCGCAGAGGTCTCGGTAAAGCTCGCGGACCGAATCATCCACAGTGGCGATCGCGACGGTGGGCTCGCGTAGCCGCGGGTCGGGCCAGATGACGGTCGGGCGAACGGCCATTGCGGAGCCAACCTTAGCACGTGCATTGACAAGCTCGAAGGACCCGGCCATACACGCCCAAACCACATGCTTACGAGGTATTCCGACGCACGGCTTCCGACGCCGCAGGGCGAGTTTCGGGTGGTCGTGTACCGGACCGGAAATGCGGGCGGCCTGGGGGCGAGCGCGGTCGGACTCGCGAACGAGGAGCACGTCGCGATGGTGATGGGCGACGTGTCGGGTGCCGGCGTGCTGTGCCGCGTCCACTCGTCGTGCTTCACGAGCGAGGTGATGGGCAGCCTGCGCTGCGACTGTCGCGCGCAGCTCGATGCGGCGCTCGAGCGGATCGCCGAGGAAGGCCGCGGCGTGCTCGTCTATCTCGTCCAGGAAGGACGCGGCATCGGCCTTGGCAACAAGGTCCGCGCGTACCAGCTGCAGGACGAAGGCAAGGACACCGTCGAGGCCAACCTCGCGCTCGGCTTCGAGGCCGACAGCCGCGACTACGATCTCGCCGCCGGCATCCTCCACGATCTCGGCGTGAAGTCCGTCCGTCTCATGACGAACAATCCCGCCAAGCGCGCCGGTCTCGAGCGCGCGGGCGTCGTCGTCGATTCTCTCGAAGCGCACTGGGTCGGTGCCTCCGAACACAACGCCGAGTACCTCGCGTCGAAGAGGCTCAAGCTGGGGCACTTGCCATGAACGAAGCACAGGTCAAAGAAGCGCTCGCGAAGGTCATCGACCCCGCATTCGAGCAGGACATCGTCACCTACCGCATCCTCCGGTCATTCGAGATCGGCTCGTCCAGTAACGAGGACGTCCTCGTCCGCCTCGACATCCCGACGGCGGCGTATCCGGTCGCGCTCCGCAAGGAGCTGCAGTCGCGCATCGAGACCGCGCTGAAGGGCGTCGGCGCGAAGCGCGTCACCGTGATCGCCGAGGTCAACACGGCGTTCATGCCGGCGCCGAGCGACAAGGCCGTGCTGAAGGGCCCGAAGAACGTGATCGCGGTCGCCGCGGGCAAGGGCGGCGTCGGCAAGTCGACGGTCGCCGTGAACCTCGCGCTCGCGCTGCAGCGGCACGGCGCGAAGGTCGGCCTGCTCGACGCCGACGTGTTCGGTCCGTCGATCCCGACGATGCTCGGCTCGCCGGAGACGCCGGCGCAGGCGTCGAAGGACTCGAAGATCATCCCGGCGATGCACCAGGGCCTGAAGGTCATCTCCGTCGGCTTCTTCGTCGACAAGGACGAGGCCGTCGTGTGGCGCGGCCCGATGGTGCACCGCCTGCTCCAGCAGTTCCTCGGCGACGTCGAGTGGGGTGACCTCGACTACCTCGTGTGCGACCTGCCGCCCGGTACCGGCGACGTGCAGCTCTCGCTGTCGCAGCTGATCCCGATCGCGGGATCGGTGATGGTGACGACGCCGCAGGAGGTCTCGATCGTCGATGTCGTGAAGGGCATCGCGATGTTCGAGAAGGTCGAGATCCCGATCCTCGGGATCGTCGAGAACAAGAGCTACTACAAGTGCCCCGCGTGCGGTCACACCGACGAGATCTTCAGCCACGGTGGCGGCAAGCGCCTCGCGCAGGAAGTCGGCACGCAGTTCTTCGGCGAGATTCCGATCGACACGCGCATTCGCTTCGGCGGTGATGCCGGCGTGCCCGTGATCGTCGCGAGTCCCGACTCGGAGAACGCGCAGCGGTTCATGGACATCGCGACGAAGGCCGCGCTCGCGGTCGCCAAGGGCGTGCTCAGCAAGCCGAAGCGCTCGCCGCGGCTCGCGGTCATCAAGTAATCAGAGGACGCCGGCTCGCGGGCGAAGCATCGCGAGGCCGAAGCGCTCGACGAGGCCGGGGAACTGGTCCCACGCGATGCGCGACGGCGCGGTCGTCACGCCGATCCAGTTCGTCGGGCGCGCGCGGTCGACGCCGGTCGGCACGACGAGCGAGCCGACGTAGTCGCCCTTGCCGTACACCTTCTTGATCTGCTGCGCCATCGCCTTCATGTCGGACTTCGCGACGACGCCGTTCGACGTCGCCTGGTAGAACTGCAGGGTGACGCGCACCGGGAAGCGCGAGTCGCGCGTCACGGTCAGGCCGTCGAGCTCGGTGTACGGACCCTCGGTCGGGCCGTGGCCGAGCACGGCGGTGTCGACATCGGCTCGCTCGCGGCGCGACGTCGATCTCGTCGTTCCGGATCCGCCCATCGCCGCGGGGACCGGCTGCGCGAGCGCTCCCTCGTTCATCGCGATCGAGGCCTTCGGCGCGAACGTCGGGCGCGGCGCGCGGTACTTGAGCGGGACCTGGATCAGCATGAGCACGTTCGCGTCGGAGCCGAGGCTCTGGGCGGACTCGCCGTTCGCGGTGACACCCGAGGCCTTCACGTCGGTGAGGCGCTCGGCGATCAGCGGCGCCTTCTTGCCGCCCTGGTTGAAGTAGAGGCGCTGGCCCCACGAGCCGTCTCCGGTCACCGTGTCGCGCGCGTTGTCGACGATCGTCATCGACGTGCCCTGGCGGGTGACGAGGATCGTCAGCACGGCGGGGTTCTTCTTCGTCGACTGGTAGTTGAAGATGACCGGCCAGAACGTCGCCTTGCCTTCCTTCGGCACGGGCAGGAACGCGTGCTGCGCGCTCACGAGGACGTGCGTGTCGCGCTTCGCGAGCAGCGTCGAGCCCTTGATCTTGCCCTTGTCGTGGACGGACATGTACTGCTCGGGGTTCTCGAGCAGCTCCTTCAGCGTGACGAGCTCGAGCTTGCCGTTCTCGGTCTGGTTGCCGACCGGGACGAGGATCTTGTCGATCTTGATGTCGGCGGTCTTGTCGGTGAAGTTGTCGTGGCGCATCACCGGCATGAGGTACGTGCGCGCCGTCTTGCCGTTGCGATACCCCTCCACCTCGATCGTGACGTCGCTGATGTTCGGACCGACCGAGCTGCCTTCCCAGCGGCCGGTGTCCTCCCACAGGACGTTGATGAGGTTCAGGCCGAGCGCGGTCGCGGTCGTGTACGCGCGCTCGTCGTTCACCATGTCGGCGACGCGCGAGACGATCTTCTCGTACGCGCGGTTCGGCTTCTGCGCGATCGGCTGCGGCAGCGGTGCCGGTTTGGCACCGGCGGCGGGGACGAGTGCGACAGACAGGACGGCGACGAGCGCGGCGCTTCGCTGCAAGAGCATGGACGTACAGACGCACGAGGCGCCGGCCGGGCCTACGAAGCGCTGGCCCGCATAATGCGTTGATTCCCTTGATGCGGAAGGTCGTCACCTACCTCGTCACCCTCGCAGCGCTCGTCCTCGATCCGGCGCTCGCCTGCCACTCGGACGACCGCTTCGGCATCCGCGAGGTTCGCGCCGCGCTCGCCGGGACGTGGTCGGCGACCGTGTACGGCGCCGACGGGCCGCGGACCGTCGTGTTCACGCTCCTGCCGGGCCGGGTGGAGCACGCGAGCGCGGGTCTCGTCGCGACCGCGCACGCGTGCGGTCATCGCGATCTCGTCGCGAGCGCCGAGGCATGTGTCGACTCGACGGCTGTTCCGCTGATCGTCGCGCTGGCCGACGGCACGACGAGTGCCGGCGAGCTCTCGATCCGCGGCCTCGAGTTCGCGCGCGGCGATCTGATCCTGACGCTCGCGGGGCACGACGTCGTCGCGTCCGTGTCACCGACCGGCGAGGTCGGCGATGTCGAGTCGGCGGTCGCGGTGACACTCGTCCATACGCAGTGATTTGCTCGTCCGGATTGAGAAATCGCCGCACCGGCTGATCTACGCTGGGCGAGCTTTGGTGGGAGCAGCGTGCTGACGCTCGCGGACGTGGAGCGCGCGATCGCCGTTCGCGATCCGCAGCTCGGCGAGCTGATCGTTCGCTACCTCGCACAGGGCGATCCGGAGCCCGGGCGCGACGAGCTCGAGCCGCACGAGGACGACGAGGATGCACCGGTCGTCGAGGTGCCGCCGGGGGCGTTCACGCTCGCGCGGCTGCAGCGCGAGGTCTCCGCTGCGGCGCTGCGCGGCAAGAGTCCGACGGAGAAGAAGCTGGCCCGGCGCGCCGCGTTCGCCGCCGCCGAGCAGTCGCCGTTCGCACCACCGCGGTTGCGTCTCGGCACGACGCTCGTCGCACTGTACGAGGCCGGCGATCCGGCGGCCCGCGGTGCGCTGCTTCACGTGCTCGCGAACACGCCGCTGAAGTGGGGCGTGTGGCAGGCGGCGAAGCTGATCTTCAAGCGCGCCGAGGAGCGCCACGACGCGGCGATGTTCGGCGTGCTCGGCTGCCGCTTCGATCTGATGACGGCATCCGGCGAGATCGGTGTCGGGACGCTCGAGTACTTGCGCCGCCGCACGTGGCGCTACCTTCGCAAGCTCGGCGCCGCGGTGCCCGATGCGTACGCGACGTTCTGCGTCGAGCTCCTGCGGCACTATCCGGCGAGCGTCGCCCAGTACCAGCAGGCGTGGGTCGCGCCGCACATCTGGAAGCACACCGAGATGAAGTGGGCGCGCGACGCGTCGGGGTTCGCGCCGCCGACGGGCGCCGACGCGATGACGAAGCGCGCGTACCCGCACGCGTGGAAGACGTCACCGGCGCCGCTGCTGCGCCTGCTCGAGACCGCCCTGAACGAGCTCGTCTGCGACTTCGCGATCCGCTCGCTGCGCGCCGATCATCCGCTCGCGCTGCGCGCCGTCGATCCGGCCTGGCTCGCGCAGCTCGGGCGCCGGCCGATCGGCGCGATCCACGCGTTCGTCGTCCAGCTGCTCGGCGAGAGCCCGGAGCTCCACCAGAGCAAGCTGCGTGGCCTCGGCCTGCACGAGACCGTGCTCGGCTTCTTGCGCTCGCCGTCGGCGGACGCGCGTGCCTACGCGCTCGAGTACGCGGCTGCCCACGCGCCCGACATCTCCGTCGAGGTGCTCGTCGAGCTGCTCGAGCGCGGCGCCGACGACGTGAAGAGGTTTGCAGGCGCCCGCCTCGAGGCGATGACGCCGCAGCAGCTCGGCGTCGCGGTGCTGACGCGGCTGCTCGGCAATCCTGCGGCCGCGTGGGCGAACGGCAAGCTCGCGCAGGGGTTCGGCGCGCGTGACATCGACGCGGCCGCGTTCGTCGATACCGCGGCGCGTGGCGCGAACGCCTACAACGCGCTCGTGAAGTTCTGGAACGACAAGGGCGCGACGATCCCGGCGGCGTACCTCACGCAGCTGCTCGACGATCCGCGCATGGGGCCGAGCAATCACGCGGCGCGCACGGTCGTCAACGCCGTGATGACGGAGCTCGGCAAGCGGAGCGCGCGAGAGATCGGCGTGCCGTGGATCCAGACCTCGTTCGAGGACGCGAGTCGCACCGGCTACGTCGCGCGCTGGCTCGAGGCGGGCATGCTGGCCGGTGCGGAGCTCGACGTCGAGTGGCTGAAGGGGCTCGTCGCGAAGCCGCGGCTGCGTCCGTATGCCTTACGGCTCCTCGCCGATCGCCGGCTCGTCGAGCCGTCGCGTGTCGGCCTGGCGTGGCTGCTCGATCTCGCGCGCTCGACGGACGCCGACCTCGCGCAGTTCGCGCAGCGCATGTTGCTCGAGAGCTTCACGCCCGACGACTTCGGGGGTGTCGAGCGCGTGTGGGAGCTCGCGACCGGCAAGAAGCAGCCGGAGGTCGTGCGCACGTTCGCCGCGACGTACCTCAAGGCTCACCATCCCGAGCTGTCGGCCCGCGTCCCCGAGGCGAAGTCGCTCGGCATCAAGCCGCGCCTGCGCCTCGAGGACTACCCGCTGCCGACGATCCGCGCGCTGCTGCGCGACGACCGCGCCGACGTGCGCCGCCGCGCCG
>JAEWJO010000224.1 GCA_023386455.1 Pseudomonadota bacterium
CGCGGCGAGCTCCTGCTCCCCGAGCAATTCGCCGCGCAACAGCGGCTGCGCGCTGCCACGCTGTAGCGAGGCGCGCCTACTACGCGAAGGCGTCGCGTGTCACGACGGGGCACGGCGAGGACTTACGCATCTTGTGCTTTCGCGATTTCCTTTCCACGCTTCCAGAAGTCGGCCTCGAACTCGTGCCCAAGTTCTTTGAGTAGACCGTGCCCTTGCATCGCACCCGGTGCCAGAGTGCCGTCGAAGTCGTAGACCAAGGCTACTCGAATGGGCATTTCTCCAGACTCGCTGAAAGATGCAGCCGCATTCAAGGAATTCGAGCGTGGTGCAACAACTTGTTGCGCTCACACGCGAGCGTCTTGAGCCCCAAGACGAAGTGAGCTGTCGGCATCACAACTGCCGCAGCAATTTGTTGCGGTGAACCGCCCCGGTTTTCCCGGAGGCTCCAAACCTTGAGAGGATCGGAGCAATGGGACGACAGAACAAGTACCCACCTGAGATGCGCGAGCGGGCCGTACGGCTCGTGTTCGAGCAGCAGGGCAATCACGAGTCACAATGGGCGGCCATCGTGTCGGTCGCGGAGAAGCTGGGCTGCACGGCCGAGACACTGCGGAAGTGGGTCCGCCAGGCGGAGCGCGACACCGGGCAGCGCCCCGGTCTGACGACGAACGAGCGCGAGCGCATGAAGGATCTCGAGCGCGAGGTGCGCGAGCTGAAGCGCGCCAACGAGATCCTGCGGAAGGCGTCGGCGTATTTCGCCCAGGCGGAGCTCGACCGCCGACCGAAGTGATGGTGGCGTTCGTCGACGAACATCGCGACGAGTACGGGGTCGAGCCGATCTGCGACGTGTTGCGGATCGCCCCGTCGACATACTACGAGCGTCGCGCTCGGGCCGAGGACCCGGACCGGCGTCCTGATCGCGAGAAACGCGATGCTGAGCTGCGCCCGCAGATCGAACGCGTGTGGAACGACAACCACGCCGTCTACGGTGCCGACAAGGTGTGGCGGCAGCTCGTCCGGGAGAAGGTCGAGGTCGCGCGGTGCACCGTCGAGCGGCTGATGCGCGGCATGGGCATTCAGGGTGCTGTCCGCGGACGTGCGTTCAAGGTCACGACCATTGCCGACGAGAACGCCGTGCGTCCGCCGGACCTCGTGCATCGCGAGTTCACGGCGAGCCGGCCGAACCAGCTCTGGGTCGCCGACATCACGTACGTCGCGACCTGGCTCGGGTTCGTCTACGTCGCGTTCGTCATCGACGTGTTCTCGCGGCGCATCGTCGGGTGGCGCGTGTCGACCTCGCTCAAGAGCGACCTCGCGCTCGATGCCCTCGAGCAAGCGCTGCACGCTCGCCCCGATGCTGATGGCGCCATCGTGCATAGCGACCGCGGCACGCAGTACACCTCGATTCGCTACACCGAGCGCCTCGCCGCCGCTGGCCTCGAGCGCTCGGTTGGCAGCGTCGGCGACTCCTACGACAACGCGCTCGCCGAGACCATCAACGGCCTGTACAAGACCGAGGTCATCCGGCGCAGCGGGCCGTGGCGCAACGTCGACGACGTCGAGTACGCGACGCTCGTTTGGGTCGACTGGTTCAACAACCGCCGCCTGCTCGAACCGCTCGGCTACGTGCCACCCGCGGAGTTCGAAGCGGCGTACTATCAACAGCAGAGTCAGGCGATGGCTGCCTGACTCAAGACCACGAGTCTCCGGAGATCCCGGGGCGGTTCACCTGCCGTCGTGGACGAACGGTAGCTTCTTCGAAGCTCGCGAGAAAGAACCACGAGCCGCGCGAATTCCAGATGGGGAGTGTCCAATTCGCCGGTCCTCGCGCGTCGATGTTGGTAGAAAGGAAAGCAACCATGCCTAGGTACATGTGCCTCATGCGAAGCGCGCCCGGCGGCAAAGGAAAGCAGGAGGCGCCGTCGCCTGCGCAGATGCAGGAGATGTTCGCGTCGTTCAACGCGTGGCGAGAGAAGTTCAAGGATCAGATCGTGGATCTCGGCGGCAAGCTCAAAGGCGGAGGCAAGATCCTGACCACCACGGGCGTGACCGATGGGCCGTTTGTCGAGATGAAGGAAGTCATCGGTGGTTACATGGTGATCTCCGCCGACAGCTACGAGGGCGCGATTGAAGTCGCGCGGGAGAGTCCTGGTTACATGCCTGGCGCAAGCCTGGAGATCCGGGAGATCGCGTAGCCCTGAAGACGTCAGGCCTCGTCGAGGACTTCTTCCGGCATGACTACGGCCGGCTCGTCTCGACACTCGTTCGTCGAGTCGGAGTCCGACACATCGAGCTGGTCGAGGACGCCGTTCAGCACGCAATGGTCACCGCGCTGGCCGCATGGGAGCAAGGAGTACCCGACGAGCCGACTGCGTGGCTCTATCGAGTCGCGCACAACAAGCTCGTCCAAGATCTTCGCCGCGAGCAGGGTCGTGCCCGGATCTTGGAACGTGCGGCCGAGAATGAGCATCCCAACGAGCCCGACAGCCCGTTCTTCGTCGAAGAAATTCGCGACGACATGCTGCGCATGGTGTTCGTGTGCTGCCAAGAGACGATTCCGTGGGAGTCGCAGCTCGTACTCGCCCTCAAGACGCTGTGCGGGTTCAGCACGTCGGAGATCGCGCTGCGGTTATTCACGTCGGAGGCGAACGTTCACAAGCGGCTCGCTCGCGCGCGTGATCGATTGAGGCAGGGTGCCCCCGAGATCGAAACGCCACCGCTGGAGACGCTGCGCGCGCGTCTCGGCGGTGTCCACGGTGTCCTGTACCTGCTGTTCAACGAGGGCTATCTGTCCGCGCACGACGAGCACGCGATCCGCCACGAGCTTTGTGACGAGGCGGTGCGACTAACGACGTTACTCGCGGAGCATCCTGTCGGTGCGGTACCAGAGAGCTTCGCGCTGCTCGCGCTGATGCACTTGCACGCTGCGCGACTCGGCTCGCGAGTCGACGTGACAGGCGGGCTCTTGCTTCTCGAAGAGCAAGATCGCTCGCTTTGGGATCGCGAGCGCGTGCAGCTCGGCATGGCGTGGCTGCAACGGTCGGCGAGCGGTGACACCTTCTCGCGCTTTCACGCCGAGGCGGGAATCGCGGCTGAGCATTGTCTTGCGCCGTCGTTCGCCGAAACACGATGGAAGGAGATCGCCGACCTCTACGCGATGCTGGAACGTATCGCGCCGTCCCCGCTGCACACGTTGAATCGAGCGGTGGCAATCGCCGAGTGCGAAGGGCCAGCGGCCGGGCTCGCTGTCGTCGATGGTCTCGCTCCGCCGTCGTGGCTAGCGGGTTCCTACCTCTGGGATGCGGTGCTCGCGGACCTCCATCGCCGCGCCGGACACGTCGAGATCTCGCACCATCATCGCGAGCGTGCGATCGAGTCAGCGCCGACAGATGCGGTACGCGAGCTCTTACGGCGTCGCCTCGCGTGACGACGATCTGTCACCGTCTCGCGTTACCACCTGTCACCTCGGCCAACTGGTCAAGGTGGTTTCGACCCGCAACGAGCACTGTCACCTCCACGGCTTGCGTTCGTGTGACCGCGTTACCTCGTCTGTCACCTCCGCGACGTCCCTCTTGTCACCAGCGCAGGTGACGCGTAGGAAGGTAGAGCGTGAGGTCAAGTGCAACAGCGCCGCAGCGAGATCCGGGAATCGCGAGCGGAAGAGGTGACATGTAGATCGGCCCGCTGTCCCGCACCTGTTACCGATGTCCGGATCCATTCAGCCCCAGCTGCCCGAAGAGAAAGATCGTCCGCCTCCAAGAACGGGCATGTATGGCGCGAAGTTCTGTGTATCAGCGACGGTCGAAAAAGATCCGCGAGAAAAAGCTCGGGCGAAAGGTCGAGTCCAGGAACGGGCATGTCTCGCGATCGTTGCGAGGTTTCATTTCGCGAGGCGCGCCGCGACGTTGATCGAGCGCTCGCGATCTTGATCGAAGCGCCACGCGCTTGGTCGAGCCGTCGCGAGCTTGCGGCATCGATGATCGCGCGACTCGATCTGAAGTAGCGCGCGCGAGAGAGGCGTTGCGAGATCGCGCGAGAAGATCATGCCAGGCGGTCGCGCGGGCCGAATGGTCGGCCGTTCCGGACAAGGAGGAACTGGACTTCACCGACTGCGTCGGCCGGCTGCCCATCGGGATCAGACGAACCGGATTGATCGACGCCTTCCCGCCCGCGTGGCCCACCAAAAGAACCGCGACAACAGATTCATGTTGTGCCGAATCGAAGCGTCGCTCAGCTCGCCAGCCGGGCGCTGCGCATCGATCCACTCCATCACCGCGCCGAGATCGATATCGGCGACCTACTTCCGCGCGAAGTGCGGGAGCAAATGCCGACGCCCACGGCTCCGATCATCCGCGGCATTCCGGTTCGTCAGGCCATCGAGGAACGCGTCGAACAGCGCCTTGAACATCGGCGCCTCGTCGTCATCCTCGATCCCGACCTGGCCGCGCGCGATGCGCGACTCGATCTCCTGGACCCAACGCTTCGCGAGCGCCTTGGTGGGCTGCCGCGAGGCCTTGTAGACCCAGCGTCCATTTTCCCGGTACGCGACGTACCAGTTCGGGCTGTCCTTCGTCCCCCTGCTGAACACCGTCCCCATGTAGCCAGCCTCCGCTTACTACACAGTTACTACAGCGGTGCGACGGGCCTCCGAGCGCCGAAAGCGATAACGGACGAGAACCTTTACGATTCTCGTCCGTTAAGTCGCGGAGCGGACGGGACTCGAACCCTGGTCTCGCAGATCGAAATCTTCAACTGATTCGCGATCCTGCAATGACATCAACGGCCTGCGCGGCAAGGGTTTCCCAGCTCGTCCTGCTCCGTTTCGTCGTTTTCGGCTCCGTGTGGCAGCACGGTGGCAGCAGATCCTCGTCGGCGATGGCCGCGGAATGGCGCGCGGGACGGCGATCCCGTCCACCGGTTGGTCCCGGTTCGTGCTGCCACGTCCGAGCCGAAAATCGTCGACGATTTGCTGCCAGCGATTTTCCTCATGGCAGCGGGCGAGCGCGCACGACCCAGCCCGTCGCTTCGG
>JAEWJO010000308.1 GCA_023386455.1 Pseudomonadota bacterium
ATGTTCGCCGTGCTCGGCGAGGGCGGCGCGATCGGCATCTTCCCCGAAGGGCTCTCGCACGACGAGTCGCAGCTCGCGCGCCTGAAGACCGGCGCCGCTCGGCTCGCGCTCGGAGGCGCACAGCGCACGTCGCAGCCGGTCCGCATCGTGCCGTGCGGCATGACGTTCATCCACCCGAAGCGGTTCCGCAGCCGCGTGCTCGTCCAGTTCGGCCCGCCGCTCGAGGTGACTCCCGCACGCGACAACACCGCCGACGAGGTGCGCACCGTGACGACGGAGATCGAAGCGGCGCTGCGCCGCCTGACGATCAACGCGCCCGACTGGGAGACGGTTCGCGCGCTCGACATCGTGCGCAGGCTGTACCAGCCGAACGAGATCTCGATCGAGGATCGCGTCGAGCTCGCGCGCCGGTTCAACGCGTACTACGGCGCGGTCGCCGCGGATCCCCGTGTCGTCGCGCTGATGCAGCGGGTGCGTGCGTACCAGCAGAAGCTCGACGAGCTCGGCGTCACCGACCGCGAGCTCGCGCGCGATCTATCGAAGCTCGAGGTCAGCGGGCGCATCGTGCGCCACCTCGTGCTCGTCGCGTTCTGGCTGCCGCTGACGGTCCCCGGCGCGCCACTCCACGTGCCGCCGCTCGCGTTCGCGCGGTTTGCGGGGCCGCGGCTGACACCGCGCAAGGATGTCGTCGCGACGACGAAGCTGCTCATCGGCCTGCTGCTCGTGCTCGGTGCGTATGCGGCCACCGTCGGCGTGCTCGGGTGGAAGATGGGACTGGCGTGGGCGGCGCTCGCCGCCGTGATCTTGCCGCTGTCGGGCTGGGCGACGCTGCGCGTGCTCGATCGGCTGCGCCTCGTGCGCCGCGGTCTCGGCACGCTGTTTCGCCGGCTGCGGTTTCGTCGCGAGGTCCGCGCGCTGCGCGCCGAGCGCGAGAGTCTCGTCGAGGGCGTGATCGCGACGGTCAACGCCGTGAAGCCCGCGGAGCTGGAGGCGCTGTTCCCGCCGGACCACCCCGATCGTCTCGAGGAGTCGTGGCGCGCGAGCCGCGACGCGGATCTCGATGCCGAGTTCGACAAGGATGCTGCCGAGGATGCCGCCGAGGCCGCCGAGGAAGCACGCGAGGGATGAAGCCGCTCGTCGTCCTGCTCCACGGTCTCGCGCGTGGCCACGGATCGATGGCGGGGATCGGTGCGCATCTGCGCACGCAGGGGTTCGAGACGTGGGCGAAGACGTATCCGTCGCGCAAGCACTCGATCGCCTATCTGTCGAGCGCGCTCTCGGATCAGCTCGTCGAGTACGCGGGCGAGCGACCGCTGTACGCCGTCACGCACTCGATGGGCGGCATCGTCGTTCGTCATCTGCGCGATCCGCGTCTGCGGTGGTCGCGCATCGTGATGCTCGCGCCGCCGAATGGCGGGAGCCGGCTCGCCGCGGGCCTCGTGCGCAACCCGCTGTTTCGCTGGTTCTATGGCCCCGCCGGACGCGAGCTCGCCGATGCGTCGAGCTGGCCCGCGCCGCCCGCGCCGTTCGCGGTGATCGCCGGCACGCGCAGCCGCGCGCTATCGAACGTGACGAGCTGGACCGTCGGTCGCCGGTTTGCCGACGGCATCGCGAACGACGGCACGGTCGCGGTCGAGGAGACTCGGCTTCACGGCATGGCCGCGTTCGCCGAGGTAGACGCGACGCACACATGGATCATGAATTCCCCGATCGCGCGACGGTTGGTCGTCAATTACCTGAATTATGGGACCTTTTGACGCGCGATGGCGAGTGACGAAATGATCGCGCTCGTGTTACAGCCCTGGCGTGTTCGGACGGTTTCTACCCCGTGAGACCAGCTTCTTCGATTTCTTCGAGCAGCACGCCGGCCTGACGATCGAGGGGACCAAGGAGTTCCTCTCCATGGTCACGACCGGCGCGAACATCCCGGCGAAGTGCCGGCGGATCTCGGACATCGAGCACGAGACCGACACGATCACGCACCGCTGCGTCGAGGCGCTGCACAAGACGTTCATCACGCCGATCGATCGCGACGCGATCCATCGCCTCATCACGCGCATGGACGACGTGATGGACTACGTCGAGGCCGCCGCCGAGCGCATCGAGCTGTACGAGATGCAGACGATGACCGCCGACGTTCGCGACCTCGCCGACGTGCTGCACCGCTCGGCGATGCAGGTCGAGGTCGCGATCCGCGGCCTGCGAACGCTGAAGGAGCCGCAGGCGACGCTGAAGCTCTGCATCGACATCAATCGCCTCGAGAACGAGGCAGACGCGATCCTGCGGCGCTCGGTCGCTCGCCTGTTCAAGGACGAGAAGAACCCGATCACCGTCATCAAGTGGAAAGAGATCTACGAGAACCTCGAGTCGGCGTCGGACCGCTGCGAGGACGTCGCCAACATCATCGAGGGCGTGATCCTCGAGCACACCTGACATGGACGTCGCGACCACTGTCTGGGTCACCGTCGCGGTGGCGCTCGTGTTCGACATCATCAACGGCTTTCACGACGCGGCGAACTCGATCGCGACGGTCGTGTCGACGCGCGTGCTGTCGCCGCGCCTCGCGGTGCTGTGGGCGACGGTCTTCAACTTCGTCGCGCTGTTCATCTTCCATCAGGGCGTCGCGAACACGATCGCGAAGATCATCACGATCCAGGCCTCCGACCACGCGTTCGTCTGGGTCGTCGTCTGCGGCCTGTTCGGTGCGATCGTCTGGAACCTGCTGACGTGGTGGTGGGGCCTCCCGTCGTCGAGCTCGCACGCGCTGATCGGAGGACTCTCCGGTGCCGGCATCGCGTACTCCGGATTCAGCGTCCTCAACACGGCGAAGCTCTACCCGACGCTCGAGTTCATCATCCTCGCGCCGGTGATCGGCCTCATCCTCGGCGCGCTGATCATGTTCCTCGTCTACTGGATCTTCCGCCGGATGCGGCCGCGCAAGGTCGACCGCGTGTTCCGCATCAGCCAGCTCGTGTCCGCCGCGGCATACTCGATCGGCCACGGCGGCAACGACGCGCAGAAGACGATCGGCGTCATCTGGGCGGTGATGATCGCCGGCGGCATGCTCCCCGAAGGTCACCACGTGCCGTACTGGGTGATCGTCGCGTCGTACAGCGCGATGGCGCTCGGCACCGCGCTCGGCGGTCAACGCATCATCAAGACGATGGGCATGGGCATCACGTCGCTCAAGCCCGCCGGTGGTTTCTGCGCGAACCTCGCCGGTGCGATCACGCTGTTCGGCGCGACCGAGCTGAAGATCCCGGTCTCGACGACGCACACGATCACCGGCGCGATCGTCGGCGTCGGCTCGGTCACGAAGCTCCGCGGCATCCGCTGGGGCCTCGCGACGCGGATCGTCTACGCGTGGATCTTCACGATCCCGCTGTCGGGTCTCGTCGGCGCGGGCACGCTCCTGGTCGCGCAGGCGCTCGGCGCCTGGTAGCCGTCGTCAGGACGGGCGCAGAACCGCGCCGGACTTCTCCGCCGACAGGTGCTTCGTCGCCTCGTCGTAGTGCGCCCAGCACACCGGGGCGTAATGAGATGCCGCGGAAGCCCTGGCGAGGGCCTCGTCGGCGCCCAGCTGGATCTGCGGGCCCTCGACCGTCGGCGAGCCGTTGACGAAGCGCAGGTTGCAGATCGCCTTCTTCTGGCAGTACTGGCAGGTGACCTTCACCTCCTCGATGCCATCGGCGAGCTCCATCAGGCGGCGCGCGCCCGGGAACAGCTTCGTCTGGAAGTCCGTGCGCAGCCCGTAGCAGATGACCGGCACGCCAGGGTCGACCGTGATGCGGCGCAGATCCTCGATCACCGTCGGCGGGAGGAACTGCGCCTCGTCGACGAGCACGCAATCGAGGCCGGCGAAGTCGCGCGGATCGAGCACCGTGTCCTCCTCGACCATCAGGTCGGCTTCGGCCTCGAGGCCACAGCGCGACGAGATGGTCGTGGCGCCGAACCTCGTGTCGAGGCGCGGCTTCACGAGCAGCACCTTCTTGCCCTGCTTGCGGTAGTTGTGCGCGACCGCGAGCAGGTTCATCGACTTCGCCGAGTCCATCGTGCCGTACCGGAAGTAGAGCTTCGCCACGTCGCCGACCCTAGATCGGGGATCTGACAGCCCCGCTAGTTGAGGTCGGCCCGGCGCTCCCGCCACTCGCTGAACAGCGCCGGGAACCGCGGGTCTACCTGGAGCGGCGCGAGATCCGCGTCGGTCTCCATCTTCTCGGTGTGCTCGTACTCGTGCTCGATCGCGAGCCTCACCTGCTCGAGCGCGCGCTCGATCTGGCCGACCGCCGCGTAGGCACACGCCGCCGAGTGATAGATGTACGGGTTCTCGGGCGCGTATGGCTGGCCGCCGTCGGCGAGCTCGACCGCGAGCTTGTAGTCGCCGAGCGCGTGCGCGTGGATACACGCGTTGTTCCACGCCATGACGAGCGCGGTGCGCGCCTCGCCCGCCTCGCGCGCCGGCTCGGGCAGCGTCAGGACCCGGCGCAGGATCGCGAGCCCGAGCGGACGATCGACCGAGAAGCTCGCGTTGTAGAGGTGCGGCACGAGCGTGACGTCGTCGGGCAGCTTCGCGAGCAGCGCGAGCAGGTGCATCGGTGCGTGGCGCGCGACCGACGCGGTCAGCTCCGCGAGCTCCTCCGGCCCGGTCGCGCGGGCGGTCGCCGCATCGAGCAGATCGAGCGCCGGGGCGAGCTCGGTCGCCGCATGCTCCGCGATCTCGCCGATCACGAGCAGCCGCACGTCGCGGTTCGCGGCCGCGCGCGCGAGCGCGATCGCCTCGGCGAACCGGTGCTGCCGGACCAGCACGATCGACAGGTAGCCCGCGGCTTCCGACGCCGGATCGAACGACTGCGCGCGCCGGAGGAGGCGCTCGGCGATCGCGGCGGTCTCCGGCACGTCCGGATCGTGCTCGAGCGCGACCTCGACGAGCATGCCGGCGAGCTCGCGCCGGCTCCACGTGCTCTGCGAGACCGCCCACGCGAGCGCCGCCTCCTCGCCCTGCCGCGCGAACCGCTCCTGAAACGGATTGCCGGCGAGCACGAACGGCTCGACGCCGTCACCACCGAGCGCCTGTGTCTTCACCGACTCGTCGATCGTGTCGAACCGCGCCCACGCGATCGGCAGGACCTCGTTCAGTCGCGCGACGATCCAGAGCAGGAAGTGCACCTGATCGGAGGCGGTCGCCGGCACGGTGAAGCGCTCGACCCACATCAGCGCGGAGCGATGCCGGCGATCGTGGATCACGTCCGCGCGCTGGAACGGCTCGAGCTCCTCGGTGCGCTCGTCCTGGTACACCGACAGCCACAGCGCGAAGAACGCGTTGACGACCGACTCCTCGCCGGCAAGCCCGGCCCCCGCGAGCTTGAACGCGATGCCGAAGCTCTCCCAGTCGTAGTCGTCGATGATCTCCGGATAGCGCTCGATCGGGAACGGCACCGAGTGCTCGAACGGCGGCGCGCCGTTGCGCCAGTGGCTCTCGAGCGCGATGACGTCGACATCGTCGTCGGAGGGGATGTCCTCGTCTTCGTCCTCGTCCTCGTCCTCGTCGTCCTCGCCGTCGTCGTCGGCACGGCCGTCGCCCGCGTGCGGCGCGTCGGGGGCCGAGTAGATGACCTCCTGCGGGCCGTCCTCGAACAGCGCATCGACGACCTCGCTCGGCTCCGAGGACCCTTCGTCCTCGTCGAGCTCTCCCATCGGCTCGGCGGACGTGACCTCGAGCCACGCGACGCCGTCGATGCCGGTCTCGACCTTGACGCACCAGACGTCGATGATCTCGAATCGCTCGGCCGTCGCCTCGAGCGCGAGCCGTTGCGGATCCAGCTGGTCCGCCGACGGCGGCAGCCACGGAGCCGCATGCCACTGGCGCGCCGGCTCGTCCTCGGTATCGTCGTCGGCCTTCTCGGTGATACCGGCAGCAGCGAGCGCGTCCCACAGCGCCTTCTGCTCCGCCGCATCGAGTGCCCGGCGGCTCCGCGCGATCAGGATCCCGCGCGCCAGATCGGTCTGTCGTGCTTCGAACCCGTTGATCTCGATGCGAGCGGCGCCGCTCTCCACTTCGATCAGACTAGCAGCATTCGCGCGCGTGATCGTCGCACGCGCACTCGATCAACACTCGATGATGTTCACGGCGAGACCACCGCGCGCGGTCTCCTTGTACTTGCTGCTCATGTCTGCGCCGGTGCGCCACATGGTCTTGATGACCTTGTCGAGCGACACCTTGTGCGTCCCATCGCCCTGCAGCGCGAGCCGAGCCGCGTTGATCGCCTTCACTGCACCCATCGCGTTGCGCTCGATGCACGGCACCTGGACGAGCCCGCCGATCGGATCGCACGTGAGGCCGAGGTTGTGCTCCATCCCGATCTCGGCCGCGTTCTCGACCTGCGCCGGCGTACCGCCCATGACCTCGGCGAGCGCGCCCGCCGCCATCGAGCACGCGACGCCGACCTCGCCCTGACAGCCGACCTCGGCGCCACTGATCGACGCGTTCTTCTTGTACAGCGCGCCGATCGCGGCCGCCGTCAGCAGGAAGCGCAGCGCGCCCTCGTCGTCGGCGTTCGGCAGGAAGCGTCGGTAGTACGTCATCACGGCGGGGATGATGCCGGCCGCACCGTTCGTCGGCGCGGTGACGACGCGCCCACCCGCCGCGTTCTCCTCGTTCACCGCGAGCGCGAACAGGTTGACCCAGTCCATGATCACCAGCGGATCCTTGTCGCCGCGCGGATCGCTCTTGAGCTTGCGAAATAGCCCTGCCGCCCGACGCTTGACCTTGAGCCCACCGGGCAGGATGCCCTCGCGCTCGCAGCCGCGCTTCACGCACTGATCCATCGCCGTCGAGATCTCGAGCACGCGCCGCCGGATCTCGGCCTCGGCCATGAGCGCCTTCTCGTTCTCGAGCATCAGCGACGAGATGCCCATCCCGTGCTCGTTCGCATGGCGCAGCAGCTCCTCGCCGGAGTTGAACGGATACGGCACCTGCACCTGGTCGGCCGGCGTCGAGCCGTCGGCCGGAGCGCCGGCATGATCGACGACGAAGCCGCCGCCGACCGAGTAGTAGATGCGCTCGACGAGCGTCGTCGCGCCCGCGCCGTACGCGGTGAAGCGCATGCCGTTGGCGTGCAGCGGCAGCTTCTCGCGGCGGTGAAACACGAGCGACGTCGCGGGATCGAGGTCGACCTCGCGCTTGCCGAGCAGCCGGATCCGCCGGGTCTGCACGACCGCGGCGACGCGGCGCTCGACCGAGTCGACGTCGACGGTCGCCGGCTCCTCGCCTTCGAGCCCGAGGATCACCGCCTTGTCGGTGCCGTGACCCTTCCCGGTGAAGCCGAGGCTGCCGAACAGCTCGATCTTGACGCCTTCGACCTGACCGAGCTGGCCGTCGGACTCGAGGCGCTCGGCAAACCCTCGCGCCGCGCGCATGGGACCGACCGTGTGTGACGACGAAGGACCGATGCCGATCTTGAAGATATCGAAGACAGAGATGTGCACGAGTGCGCGGACAGTGTGCCAGATAACCTCCGGCTTGCCCCGTTCTCGGACGCCGCTGCAGGCGCTGACGCAGCGCGCCTTAGAACAGGATGCGCGTCTTGATGCTCGTCGGCAGGGCGGCCACCGCCCTCTTCACGTCGTGCGAGACGTCCTGATCGAGGTCCATGATCAGGTAGCCGATGTCGGGATCCGTCGCGAGCAGCTGCGCGCGGATGTTGGCCTCGAGGTCCGAGACGATCTTGTTGATGTCGCGGAGCACGCCCGGCACGTTGCGGTGAATGTTCAGGATCCGGTGCGTTTGCCGCGTCACCGGCAGCTCGACCTGCGGAAAGTTGACCGAGCCGGTCGTCGAGCCCTGGTTGATGAACTTGATCAGCGAGGCCGAGACCTCCTTGCCGATCGCCTCCTGCGCCTCCTCGGTCGAACCACCGATGTGAGGCGTGAGGATCACGTTCGTCAGCCCGCGGAGCGGCGTCTCGAAGCCGTCGCTGTTGGACTCGGGCTCCCTCGGGTACACGTCGACGGCAGCGCCGCCGATGTGGCCGCTCTTGAGCGCGGCCGCGAGCGCGTCGATGTCGACGACCGTGCCGCGCGAAGCGTTGAGCAGGCACGCGCCCTTCTTCATGTGCGCGAGCTGCTCGTGGCCGATCATGAGCTTCGTCGCGGGCGTCTCGGGGACGTGCAGCGTGACGAAGTCGGACTGCGCGAGCACCTCCGCGAGCGAGCTGCACGAGCGGTTGTTGCCCATCGGCAGCTTCGCCGTGATGTCGTAGAACACGACGCGCATGCCGAACGCCTCGGCGAGCACGCCGACCTGGCTGCCGATGTGGCCGTAGCCGACGATGCCGATCGTGTGGCCGCGCACCTCGTGACTGCCGACCGCGACCTTCTTCCATTGCCCGCTGTGGACCTCGCGGACGCGATCGCCGAGGTGACGCGAGAGCATCACGATCTCGGCGATGATCAGCTCGGCGACCGAGCGCGTGTTCGAGAACGGCGCGTTGAACACGGGCGTGCCGCGACGGCTCGCGTGGAGCAGATCGATCTGGTTCGTGCCGATGCAGAACGCGCCGACGGTGAGGAGCCGGCGCGCCTCGTCGAGCACCTTCGGCGTCACGTGCGTCTTGCTGCGAATGCCGAGGACGTGCACGTCGCGGATGCGCTCGGCGAGCTCGGACTCGGAGACGGCGCCCTTCAGCGCCTCGACCTGAAAGCCCTCTGCGGCAAACGCTTCGGCGGCAACCGGGTGGACATTCTCGAGCAGGAGAATCTTGATCTCGGACTTCGGAAACGACGTCGCGGCCATGACGGGTATGAAGGTAGCAGGGTTAGAGTCCGGGCATGGCAAAAGCCAAAGCCGCTGCGCCGAAGAAGGCGACGACGCCACGCAAGAAGAAGGTGAAGGCCGTTGCGGGATCCGTCGGGCTCACCGCCGACGAGGTTGCAGGCGGTTCACCGCCCGCCGAGGTGACGAAGCTACAGAAGGAGATTTCTGCGGCGGGTGGCAACGCACTCGCGGTCTATCGCGAGCCACTCGGCGGTCACTGGGTCGCGCTCGCAGCACTCCCGCTCGACAAGGTGAAGCCGACGCCGTACCAGCGCGAGCTGTCGAAGGCTCACGCGGAGCGGCTCGCCACGGTGATCCCGAAGGTCGGTCGCTTCCTCGACCCGGTGATTGCGGTTCCGGACGGTAGCGGCGGGTTCATCTCGCCGAACGGCATGCACCGGCTGTCGGCGATGGGTGCGCTCGGCGCGAAGACGATCGTCGCGCTCGTGATGCCCGAGCCGGAGATCGCGTTCCGCATCCTCGCGCTCAACACCGAGAAGGCGCACAACCTGAAGGACAAGGCGCTCGAGGTGATCCGCATGGCGCGCGCGGTCGCGGCCGATGACGATCGCAGCGAGCAGGACTTCTCGTTCGAGCTCGAGGCGCCGTCGCTCGTCACGATCGGCATCTGCTACGAGAAGAATCCGCGGTTCTCGGGTGGCGCCTATAACTCCGTCGTCAGCAAGTGCGAGTCGTGGACGACGACGCCGATGTCGAAGAGCCTGCCGATGCGCGAGGCGCATGCCGACAAGCTGCTCGAGCTCGACAAGCTCGTCGGCGAGGCCGTGCAGAAGCTGAAGGACGCCGGCTGGACGAGCGGCTACCTGAAGCCGATCGTCGTCGCGCGCGTCAACCCGCTGCGCTTCGTCAAGGCCGGCAAGGACGAGAAGGCCGACTTCGACAAGACGATCGACAAGATGATCGACGGCGCCCGGAAGTTCGACGCGTCGAAGGTCAAGGCACAGGACGTCGTGCTCGCCGCCACGGTCGGCGGCGGCGACGATGGCGCCAACTGATCGGCTAGAAGAAGTAGTAGTGCAGGCCGGCCGTGATGGTCTGGCCGGTGATCGCGACACCGCCCGCGTCGACGACGCCGATCACGATGCCCGCGCTCGCGCTGATCGCGACGTTCGAGGCGAGGAACAGGCGGATCTGCGCGCCGGGCTCGAGGAAGACGTCGGTCGTGCGATCGTCGTTCGGACCGGGGCCGGCCGGGTTGCTGATGACGCTGAACGTGCCGCCGAGGCCGAAGTCGGACATCGCGGTCGAGTGCACGTGGTAGTAGAAGCGCGCGCCGACGCCGAACAGCGTGTTGTCGGCGCCGTCGGGATCCTCGAAGCCGAGGAAGCCGCCGACGTGGAAGTCGCCGGCATCGTAGTTGACGGACGGGCCGCCGAAGCCGTTGAGCTGGAACTCTGCGCCGACGCCGATCGAACCGGGCGAACCTCCGGCCGCGGCAACCCCCGACGCTCCCATGACCAACAGACCAGCAAGCATGGTGTTCTTCAACATGGGCGCATGCTCACCCGACAAGATCCGTGAATCAAGTAAGCTGCCCTCGTGATCTCGCCCGAGCTCGAGCTCCGCGACCTCGATGCGCGACACTGGCGAAATGGTTGGCGTCTGCTGGTGCCACCTCGTGTGATGAATCAGCCGAGGTGGGCAATGGTGATCGTCGATGGCGCGCCGGCGAACATCGTCAAGGTGATCGTCGCGGGCGAAGGTGCGCGCGGGACGATCGATCCGCCGCCGCCGCTCGCCGGCGTGACGCCGAAGGTGCTCGAGGCCTACGCCCAGGCGCTCGGCGTGCACTCGGTGATCGTGCTCGAGCGACGCGTGATCGGCGAGCTGTCGTCGGAGATCGAGGCGGCTCTGCGGTTCGACCACGATGGCATGGCGCAGAGCCTGACCGCGCTGCGCGTGCTGAAGAAGCATGCAGGCAAGGGCATCTGGACCGAGCCATCGCTGCTCGACATCCTGCCGGCGCCGCACGTCGAGCCGATCCAGAGGACGTTCGACCTGCTCGTGCCCGATCGCAGCGCGCTCGTCGCCTACGTGATCGAGGACGACCGCTCGAAGATCCACACGTCGATCATCGCGACGAAGGAGGGCGGCCAGATCACGCGCGCCGCCCAGCACCGTGCGATCGCCGACCTCGTGTCGGAGACCGCGTTCGCGCGCGACTGGGACAAGGGTACGAAGCGGCTCCTCGACGCGATCGAGGAGCGATTCGCGAAGCCGTCGATCGCGGTGTTCCTCGAGCGCGCGACGCTGATGAAGATCCTCACCGGCCCGAGCGACCAGCTCGCACGCGAGCTCAATGCCAAGCGCGTGATCATCGATCCGGCGCCGGCGTGGCTGCTCGGTCTGCTCGGTGGTGCCGCCGTCGCGGCGATGGCCGGCCGGGCGGGACGCGCCCTCGCGGCGATGCTGCCGGAGTCGGCGCGCCAGCGCGCGTCGTCGCTCGCCCACCGTGCCCAGGACGCGCTCAAGGACTCGGGCGCGCACCCGTTCGCGCTCCTCGGCTTCGATCCGATCGAGCTGTGGTCGCGCGTGAAGCACCACTACCGGACGTGATCACGTCGACGTCAAGGTCAAGCTAGTCGGTTCGTAGCGTCTCCTGCGTGCTCGACAGTGGATCACCCGGCAGGTGCTCGAGCAAGCCGTCGAGCTCGGCGTAGCGATCGCCGCAGCGCGTGCACTTCATGTCCTCGGGCAACGTCTCGCCACACGCGCAGACCCAGCCGATCCGGCGACCCGGTGCACCGACGACGAGCGCGTGGGGCGGCACGTCGGCCGTGACGACGGCCCCGGCGCCGACCAGCGCGTACTCGCCGATCGTCACACCTGCGATGATCGTCGCGTTGGCCCCGATCGTCGCGCCCTTGCACACGAGCGTGCGCGCGTACTCGGCCTTGCGCTGGACGTTTGCGCGCGGATGCCTGACGTTCGTGAACACGCACGACGGACCGAGGAACACGTCGTCCTCGAGCGTCACGCCCTCGTAGATCGACACGTTGTTCTGGACGCGACAGCCGTGACCGATCCGCACCTTGCCGATGAAGCAGCCCTGACCGATCACGCAGCGGTCGCCGATCCATGCGCCCGCCATCACGTGCGTGAAGTGCCAGATCCGGGTCTCCGCGCCGACATGCGTGTTTGGACCGTCGACGATCGCGGTCGGATGGATGGCCTGGTCCGGACGTGACATCGGCGATAGGATGCGCGAAACCGTGCCCAAGCGTCCACCCCGTGTCGACGGCGAGCTGCCGGTCCCGCGCGATCTGCGCAAGCCGGGTCCGACGCGCGCACACAAGGACGCGCTCGGCGAGCTGTGGCACACCGACGCGCTCGATCTGCTCGCGACGCTGCCCGATCGCAGCGTCGACCTGGTCGTCACCGATCCGCCGTACGCGATCGCGAAGGAGGAGTGGGACGAGTTTCCGTCGCTCGATGTCTACGTCGACTGGTGCGACCGCTGGCTCGCCGAGGTCGCGCGCGTGCTCGCGCCCCATGGCTCGGCGTACGTGTGCGGGTTCTCGGAGATCCTCGCCGACGTGAAGGCGAGGAGCGCGAAGCGGTTCGCCGGCTGCCGCTGGCTCGTCTGGTACTACAAGAACAAGGCGAACCTCGGCCGCGACTGGGGCCGGTCGCACGAGTCGATCCTTCACCTGCGCGGCGAGGACACGAAGCTCGACGTCGATGCGGTGCGCGTGCCGTACAACGGCCACACGACGAAGTACCCGGCGCGCGTGCAGGCGGTGAACTCGCAGTACGGCCGCGGTGGTGCGCGGCGCGATCGCTGGGAGCCGCATCCACTCGGCGCCAAGCCGCGTGACGTGATCGAGGTCCCGGTGATCTGCAACGGCATGGCCGAGAAGACACCGCACGCGACGCAGAAGCCGGAGGCGCTGATCGAGAAGCTGATCCTCGCGTCGAGCGCGCCCGGTCAGCTCGTCGTCGATCCGTTCGTCGGCTCGGGCACGACCGCCGTCGTCGCCGGCAAGCTGGGCCGAAAATGGCTCGCGGGCGATGCCGACGCGCGATACGTCGGGCTCGCCCGCGAGAGAGTGACCGGCGTGACTAGAGCTGCGGCTGCAGCCCCATCTCCTTGACGAGATGGTCGGCGCCGTCGACCGCGTCCATCATCCAGATCATGTAGCGCGCGTCGGCGTGGATCGTGCGCGTCGTCGCCGGGTTGAACACGACGTCCGACGCGTTGCCTTCCTTCGTGCCGTCGAACGCGAGGCCGACGAGCTCGCCCTTGTCGTTCAGCGTCGGCGAGCCCGAGTTGCCGTTCGTGATGTCGAGGTCGCTGAGGAAGCAGACCGCGACCTCGCCACCGAGCGACGCGTCGGCGTACGGGCCGAACTTCTTCGCCTTGATCGCCTCGAGCTCCTTCTGCGGCGCGTCGAACGGCGCGGTGCCGGTGTTCTTCGCGAGGATCTGCGTCGCCGTCGTGAACGGCACGTCCGCCGGATCCTTCGAGTCGGGCTTGAACGACTTCACCGTGCCGTACGTGATGCGAAGCGTCGAGTTCGCGTCCGACGCCAGCACGCCGCCGAGCACCTGCTTCATCGCGTCCGCGTAGAACGGCGTGACGAGCATCAGCTCGCCCGCGCGCGCGTCTTCCTTCTTCTCCTCGGCCTTGACGCTCGGCCACAGGCGCTGCGCGGCCTGGACGAACGGATCCTTCGAGGCCTTGAGCTGCTTGAGCGTGCCCTTCTGGAGCAGGTCGAGGCGGACCTTCTCGTCCTCGATCGTCGTCGCCTTGTACCAGGCGTCGAGCGTCTTATCGATCACGGCCTCGTCGATCTTCTGGCCCTTCTTCGTGCCGAGCAGCGTCGCGAGCCACGGCCGATCCGACTCGGGCAGCTGCAGTGCGCGGACGAGCGAGAGCCGGAAGCCCTCGCGGTCGAGCGTGCGATCGAACGTGCGAGCGAACGACTTCTGACCGGCGAGCGCGCGCGGCATGTCGCGGTCCTGATAACCCGGCTTGCGATCCTCGTTCTTCTTCACGCGCTCCTCGGCCCAGCGCGTGAACCCGAACGCGGTCGACAGCAGCTTGCTGCCACCGAGCGCGGCCTCGCGATCGAAGTCGACGCGCGCCGTGCGGAACTCGTCCGCGAGCAGCTGCTCGAGCTTGTCGATCGCGGCCTTGTACTCCTCGTGACCGGGCTGTGCGGCCCACGCCTTCACCTTGGCGTCGAGCGCGTCCTTCTGGGCGACGAGGTTGCCCTTCTTCAGTCCCGCGAGCAGACCTTCGTACTTCTCGACGTAGTTCTGGACACCCTGCTTCATGGTCGTCGCCTTGATCGCGGTGTCGTTCTTGTCGCCGATGTGCGACTCGGCGAGCTTGTACCTCTCCTGCAGCGACGCGAGCGTGTAGGGCAGCTCCCACTCGACGCTGTGATGGATCTCCGACGCGGTCTTCGTGCGGCTCGTGCGGCCCGGGTACCCGGTGACCATCACGAAGTCGCCCGGCTTGAGACCGGCCGTCGAGACCTTGAGCCAATGCTTCGGCTTGTACGGCACGTTGTCGGCCGAGTACTCGGCGGGCTTGCCGTCCTTGCCGACGTACGCGCGATAGAACGAGAAGTCGCCGGTGTGGCGCGGCCACGCCCAGTTGTCGATCTCGCCGCCGTAGTTGCCGACCGCGCGGTGCGGCACGTAGACGAGGCGGACGTCCTTGATCTCGAGCATCTCGATCAGCTGGTACATGCCGCCGCGGAAGAAGCTCGACACCTGGCAGCGCAGCCACGGCCGGTCCTTCTCGCACGCCGCGATCTGCGACTTGAGCCGCTTCTCCGACTCTTCCTTGCGCGCGATGGGATCCTTGATCGCGTCGAGGCCGTCGCGCATGTCCTTCGTGATGTCCTTGTAGGACTGGACGACCATCACGCGCTGCGTGGGTCCGCCCGACAGCTCCTCCTCGCGCGTCTTCGCGAGGAAGCCGGTCTCGATGAGGTTCGACTCGGGCTTGCTGTTGTACTGGAGCGCACCCTGCACGCAGTGGTGGTTCGTGACGACGAGGCCGTCCGGCGACACGAGAGAGCCGGTGCAGCCGTTCAGCTGGACGATCGCGGCGAGCGGCTCGTCGAGCGGATTCGCGAGGACCGCCGAGCCCATCGCGACGCCCATCTTGTTGAACGTGTCGACGTGCTGCGGAAGCGACATCTGGAACGGCATCCACATGCCGCCCGGATTCGAGTACGTCTGCCGGAACGGCAGGTTCGGATCCGCCGCGGCGGCCGCCGTCGCGGTCGCGCCGTGATCGTTGTTGGTCGCGTGCGTCGACGTCCCGAGCTCCGGTGTCACCGACTTGTTGCCGCCGCCACAACCTGCGACGAGCGCTGCGCACAGAAGTGCATTCCTCTTCATGCGCGCGATCTACCACAGGATCTTCGTCGCACAGGCACGACTGCCGCTGACACCGACGCGACTTCCAGGTGGCAGGACAGGGTGCGACAGATGCGGGGCAGGCGCTGCGAAACGCCCTCAGAGCGGCGCCCGTTCAGTCGTCAAAACTGAAGTTCGCGAAGAAGCTCTTCACCTCGTCGGCCGGGACCTGCTGGCGCGCTTCCTCACCAAGATCGCGGATCTCGAGCAGCTCGTCGGGGATCTCGAGCAGAAATCGTGACGGAGTGCGTTGCATCGCCCGGCCGCGGCTGATGCGCGTGCAGGCGCGCGTCAGGTACAGCTTGCGCTGCGCGCGCGTGATGCCGACGTAACACAGCCGGCGCTCCTCGCTGACGTCGGTCGCGTGGTCGGCGTCCAGCACGTCGGTCGCCTGCGGGTTCAGCGTCCGCGCGTGCGGCAGCAGCTCCTCCTCGAGCCCGATCATGAAGCACACCGGGAACTCGAGGCCTTTCGCGCCGTGCAGCGTCGTCAGCACGATCTTGTCGCCGCCTTCGCGCTTCTCGTCGTCACTCGAATCGAGCGACAGCGCGCGCAGGTAGGCGCCGAGCTCGCGGTTGCCCTTGCCCTTGGCGGCCCAGCGCTCGAGCGAATTGAGCAAGCCGGTGACGTTGTCGATGCGGCGCTGCGCCGCGGACATGCTCGCCGCGGCCGACCGGAGATCGTCGTAGAGCTTGATGCCCTCGATCATGTTCTTCGTCGACTCGACGACGTTGTGCCCGGCCTCGAACGCGCCGCCGAGCTTCTGCACGACCTCGACGAACTCCGCGATCGCGGTCTTCGCGCCGCCGTGCACGCCGGCCGCCTCGGCCTGACCGAGCGCGTCCCACAGCGTCACGTGGTTCGCCTGCGAGTGGAGCACGAGCTTGTCGACGGTCGTCGCGCCGATGCCGCGCGCCGGATAGTTGATCACGCGGCGCAGCGCGAGCTCGTCGCGCGGGTTCAGCGCCACGCGCATGTACGCGATGACGTCCTTGACCTCCTTGCGCTCGAAGAACTGCTGGCCGCCGTACATGACGTACGGGACCTCGGCGGTGCGCAGCTCCTCCTCGACGATCTTCGCCTGAATGTTCGAGCGATAGAGGATCGCGATGTCGCTCCACCGCCGGCCCTCCTTCACGAGCCGCCGGATCTCGGTCGCGATCCACTTCGCCTCGTCCTCGGGCGTGCGCGCGACCGCGTGCGTGATCATCTCGCCGTCGCCGAGCTGCGACCACAGCGTCTTGCCGTGGCGATCCTTGTTGTTCCCGATCACCTCGTTCGCGGCGGTCAAGATCGACTTCGTCGAGCGATAGTTCTGCTCGAGCTTGACGATCTTCGCCCCCGGGAAGATCCGATCGAACGTGAGGATGTTCGTCGGGTCGGCGCCGCGCCAGCTGTAGATCGACTGGTCGTCGTCGCCGACGACGCACAGGTTGCCGTGCAACGACACGAGCTCCTGCACCATGCGGAGCTGCGCCTTGTTGGTGTCCTGGAACTCGTCGACCATCACGTAGTGAAAGCGCTCGGCCCACCGGCGCTTCACCTCGGGATCCTTCTGGAACAGGCGCACGGGCTCGACGATCAGATCGTCGAAGTCGAACGCGGCGCACGCGCGCAGCGTCTCCTGGTACTTCGGGTACACCTGGACCGTCATCGCGTCGTAGTCGTCGGCCGGGTTGCCCTCGTATTCGTCGGGACCGAAGAACGCGTTCTTCGCGAGCGAGATGCGCGTCACGACCGCCTTCGCGTCGTAGCGGCGATCGCCGTCGTGGATGTGGCGCATCGCCTCGCGCACCACGCCGAGCTGGTCGGACGCGTCGTAGATCGCGAAGCCGCGCGGCAGGCCGAGAGCCTTGCGCTCGTAGCGGAGGATCTGCAGGCCGAGCGCGTGGAACGTGCCGATCGTCAGCTCGTCGGCGAGCTTCTTGTCGCCGAGCAGGTGCGAGATGCGTTCGCGCATCTCCTCGGCGGCCTTGTTCGTGAACGTCACGGCGCAGATCGCGCGAGCCGGCACGCCCTGCGCGAGCAGGTGCGCGATCCGGAACGTGATCACGCGCGTCTTGCCCGAGCCGGCGCCCGCGAGCACGAGGATCGGTCCGCCGCCGTGGCTCGCCGCCTCACGCTGGGGCGGATTGAGCTTGGACAGATCGACGGGCACCGAGCCGGCAAAGCTACGGATCTGAGGTGCGATCGTCAATCGGTGACGCACGACTCCCGTCTGCTACGATGCGCACGTGGATCGCTACGCCGCGCTCGTCGACGCGTTGCGCGCCGAGATCCCCGGCTTCCGGATCGTGAAGAAGCAGGACTCGCGGTTTCACCGCGCGATCCATCACGCGCTCGTGATCGTCACGTTCGGCCGGATGCGCACGTACCTCGACTCGTTCCAGACCACGATCGGCAAGACGGTCTACGTCACCGCCGACTGGGACGACTGGGCCGCCGACGATCGCTACGTCACGCTCCGGCACGAGGCGGTCCACCTCCGGCAATTTCGCAGGTACACGCTGCCGGTGATGGCCGTCCTCTACGTGCTGCTACCGCTCCCGATGGGGCTGGCGTACTTCCGCGCCCGGTTCGAGCAGGAGGCCTACGCCGAGACGATCCGCGCCGCCGCCGAGGTGTACGGCCCGGCTCACGTTCGCACCGAGCGGCACCGCAAGTACGTGATCGACCAGTTCATGGGGCCGTCCTACGGCTGGATGTGGCCGTTCCGCAGAAGTCTCGAACGTTGGTACGACCGAATCCTGGCGACGATCGGGCCGCGGGGATAGGCTGGAGATCTCGACGTGAGTGACCCCATCGTAGGCATCGACCTGGGCACATCGAACACGGCGATCGCCCATACCGACGCCGGTGGAGCGACCACCGTCCTCGCCGATGCCAACGGCTACAAGATCCACCCGTCGGTCGTGTCGTTCCACCCGACCGGGGGTGTCGTCGTCGGCGCGCCCGCGAAGCAGCGCAAGGTCATCGATCCGAAGAACACGATCTTCAGCGTCAAGCGCCTGATCGGCCGCGCGTTCAACTCGCCCGAGGTCCAGACCGCGCGGCAGCGCATGCCGTACCAGATCAAGGAAGGCGCGAACCAGTCGCCGGTCGTCGTCACGCGTGGCGGCGAGTTCGCGGTGCCCGAGATCTCCGCGATCGTGCTCGACCACGCGCGCAACGTGTCGAGCATGGCGCTCGGCCGCGAGGTCACGCGCGCGGTCGTCACCGTGCCGGCGAGCTTCAACGACGCGCAGCGCTCGGCGACCGCGACCGCCGGCTCGATCGCGGGCCTCACGGTCGTGCGCGTGCTGAACGAGCCGACCGCGGCGGCGCTCGCGTACGGCGCCACGCGCAACCTCAAGGAGACGATCGCGGTCTACGACTTCGGCGGCGGCACGTTCGACATCACGATCCTGCGCCTCGAGGATCAGATCTACGACGTCCTCGGCACCGCCGGTAACACGTTCCTCGGCGGCGACGATCTCGACGAGCGCCTCGTCGATCGCATGGTCGAGAAGTTCCTCGTCGAGAACCGCGTCGACCTCCGCACGAACGAGGTCTCGATGATGCGCCTGCGCGCCGTCGCCGAGCAGACGAAGATCGAGCTGTCGCGCCGGTCGCGCGCGGTCGTTCGCGTCGACGAGATCGCGTACGGACCGAAGGGCAAGCCGCTCGACCTCCAGATCGAGATTCGCCGCGACGAGTTCGTCGGCCAGGTCGCCGACATCATCGATCGCACGTTCCCGGTATGCGCCGAGGCGCTCTCCTACGCCGGCCTCTCGATCGATCAGATCGACGACGTCATCCTCGTCGGCGGCACGACGAAGATCCCGTACGTCCGCGATCAGGTCGCGAAGTTCTTCAACAAGGCGCCGCGCACCGACGTCAACCCCGAGGAGGCGGTCGCCGTCGGCGCGGCACTGCAGGCGACGGCGCTCCAGCGCGTGCTTCGCCGCAGGTCATCGCAGGTCAACGTGCCGGCCTCCGCGTTCGACGAGAACACGTTCAGCGGCACCGACACGAAGACGTTCGGCGGCGAGGACTCGTCGGTCACCGAGGTACCGGTCCCGCAGGCCGACCTGCTCGAGCTCGCCCCACAACCCGGCGAGGGACGCCCGCGCCGCACGACGTCGGGCTACGAGCAGGTGAAGCGCCCGCCCGAGGCACCCGATCGCTACGCGCTGAAGGGTCAGCACCACGATCGGTTCGAGGAGCGGACGCCCGCACCGCCGATCGTCGCGCCCGGCGCACCCGCGATCGGCCGGATGTCCAAGGCGCAGCCGGCGAAGACGTCGCTCGGCATCCCGATCGTGCCGATGCCGACGCTGCCGCCCGTCGCGCCGCCGGCCAAGACG
>JAEWJO010000425.1 GCA_023386455.1 Pseudomonadota bacterium
CGGCAAGCCAGGCCGCCGGCGCCGATCCGCCACCCAAGCGACCACCCCAACCGACGACCGGACAAATCGCTCCCCGGATCGGCGCGGGTATGCTGACACTCGAGGCCTCGATGAATCCGATCGACGCGATCCTGATCGAGCTGCCCTCCGGTGACGGAGCCGTGTCCGTCGCCGACGCGCTCGCGTTCCAGCTGCAGCGAATCCGTGCGATGCCGGGGGCGCCGTCCGAGGACGAGGCGCGTGCGTATCTCGCGCGCGAGCACTACTTCGGCACGTGGGAACGAGCGCAAGCGGCGGGCCGCGACCTGATCGATCGACGCTTCGAGGCGGCGGCCGACGCGATCGTCGCCGGCGATGTCGCGACGCTCGCAGAGCTGCTCGAGCTCGAGCCGGGACTCGCTCGCGCGCGGTCGGCGTACGGGCACCACCAGACGCTGCTGCAGCACTGCGTGGCAAACGGCATCGAGGGAGCCCGCCAGCGACAGACGCCGCGGAATATCCGCGAGGCCGCACGCCTGCTGTTCGACGCGGGCGCGGAGCCCGACGCGACGTGCGAGAGCTATCGCGGAGACGACACCGCGATGACGCTTCTGTGCTCGTCGTCGCATCCGGCGAAGGCGGGGCAGCAAGCCGGGCTGATCGAGACGCTCGTGGCGCACGGTGCGTCGGTCGACGGAACGCAAGGGGACAGTGCACCACTCTGGACCGCGACGGTGTGGGGATATCCAGCCGCGGTCGATGCGCTCGTGCGCGCCGGTGCGCGGATCGACAACGTCGTGCTCGCTGCGGCGGCAGGGGACGTCGAGCGCGTGAGGGACATGATCGATGGTCCGCGCGAGGCGCTCGCGATCGTCGGCACCGACAAGGTGCTCCATGGCAGATTCCTCGTCGAGTACGCGCTGATCTACGCGGCCGGGTGTGACCGGCGCGCCGTCGTCGAGTACTTGCTGACGCGCGATCCGGACCTCACGGTCATCGAGCCGATCTACGGCGCGACAGCGATCGGAATTGCGGCGCACGAGCACCCGGCGGCCGGGCGACCGCAGGGCAACCCGGGGATCGTCGCGCTGCTGTCGCGCGGGCCAGCGTCGTAGCTCGCCGCTCGAGCGGCGTGGCAACTCAATGGCGCGCGCCGACGAGCCGCGACAGCACCATCTGGAACTCCTCGATCGTGACGTTGATGTGCTCGACGACACGGCCGTAGAGGAGCGCGGTCGGGACCGACTCGCGGCCGGTCTCCTTCTGCGCCTCGCGTAGCTGCCACAGGATGATGCGCTCGAGGCGCGTCAGGCCATCGCGCGCATCGCGCAGCATGTTGGTCCGCTCAGTCCTCGACGGTGCGCGCTGCGGGAAGGGGATCGGGCTCGGCCTTCTCGCTGCGATCGGCCGGCGCGTGCGGGTTCTTGCCAGCCATCATGCGCCGGATGCGCGGCGCGACCGCGAAGAGCGCCGCGGCGATGATCAGCGCGGAGATGATCAGGAGCTTGAACAGGTAGCCGTAGCCGTTGCCCTCGGAGATCGAGGCGGCGCGCCCAGCGATGTAGTTGCCGATCGCGGTCGCGAGGAACCAGGTGCCCATCACCATGCCGGCGAGGCGCTTGGGCGCGAGACCGTTCATGCTCGACAGACCGACCGGCGAGATGAAGAGCTCCGACAGCGTCGACACGAAATAGAAGATGATGAGGTAGTACGGGCTGACGAGGTTCGACGAGCCCTCCGGCCCGTGCATGAAGAGCATCCAGCTGCCGGTGGTCGCGTCGCCGAGCGACGGCAACATCACGCAGAACGACAGCGCGGCGAACACCATGCCGATGCCGAACTTGTTGACGCTCGACGGCTCCTTGCCGGACTTGCCGAGGCGCAGCCACAGCGCCGCAAATGGCGCGGCAAGGATCACGATGAAGATCGCGTTCCAGAACTGATAGAAGCTCGCCGGCACGTACATGCCGAGGAGGTCGCGGTTGACGAGGCGCTCGGCGTAGAGCGACATCGTCGTCGACGCCTGCTCGAACAGCGCGAAGAACGCGATCGCGCCGATGAACAGCGGGATCATGGCGGCGATGCGCGTACGCTCGCCGTGGTCGCGAGCCGTCTTGAACAGGCCGACAAACACCGCGACGGCGCCGATGAGGAGACCGACGCTGAAGATGTTGCCGATCAGGTCGCCGGACAGCGCGTAGACGTACTTGTCGACGACGATGCCGCCGCCGATGAGCAGGACGAGCGACGCGATGATCGTCTTCAGGACGGTACGGTCGCGATTGGCGCGCACCGGATCGCTCGGGATCGTCGGGTGCATGCCGGCCTCGCCGAGCTTCTTGTAGCCGATGAAGTACTGGACGAGACCGAGCACCATGCCGATCGCAGGCACCGCAAAGCCCATCTTCCAGCAGAGGTTCGGATCGAGGCCGTGGCCCGAGAGAAAGTTACGGAAGCCGGGGCTCTGCGCGATGAACACGCCGACGAGCGGCGCCGCACCGGCACCGATGTTGATGCCCATGTAGTAGAGCGTGTAGCCGGCGTTGCGGCGGACGTCGTCGGGCTTGTAGAGCTGGCCGACGAGCGTCGAGATGTTGGGCTTGAGGAAGCCGGTGCCGAACGCGATCACGGCGAGGCCGGGGAAGAACAGCGTGTCGATCGGCAGCGCGAGCATCGCGTTGCCGGCGGCGATGCCGATGCCACCGATCGTCACCGCCTTGCGCTGACCCATGAAGCGGTCGGCAATCCAGCCGCCGGGCAACGACAGCAGATAGACCGACGACATGTAGAGGGCCATGACGAGGCCGGCCGAGCCGTCGGACATGCCGCGGCCTCCCAGGGCGACCTCGGTCGTCATGTAGATCACGAGGAACGTACGCGCGCCGTAGTACGAGAGGCGCTCCCACATCTCCGTGAAGAACAGCGTCTTGAGACCCGCGGGGTGGCCAAAGAACGCTCGGTCCGTATCCTTCGTCATCGGCCGGGCAACTTAGTACAGGTCGGCGGCCGAAGTGGGGCGAAATGCCTGGGACACGGGGGCGTCGCAGCGATGCCGGCGGTGGGCGGTATCGGTCATTTCCTGTGATGCGCCGCGACGAAGACGCCACGCTTGCAATCTAGGCGGTTTTGGCAAAGATCGCGCGCATGTCGATGACCCGGGTGTTGGCGACGCTGTTCGCCGCTGTGTACGCGCTGTCGTGTTCTGCGCCTGCCTCGCCGAAATTTGCGCTCAAGGCCGCCGAGCGGCGCGGCAAGCTGGAGTCCAACGGGCTTCGCTTCGTGATCATGCCGGACGAGAGCACGCAGATCGCGCAGGTCGATATCCGTTACGACGTCGGTGCGCGCGAAGATCCACCGGGCCGCGCCGGCATGGCGCACCTCGTCGAGCACATGATGTTCCAGACGCGTCCCGACGGGCCGAACACGCCGCCGATCTTCCAGACGATCCTCGATCTGGCGACGAGCATGAACGCCTACACGATCTGGGACATGACGCATTACCACATGGCGTCTCGCTCCGAGAACCTCGACGCGATGCTGAAGATCGAGGCGATGCGCATGTACTACGGCTGCGAGAACGTGCCCGAGCAGGAGTTCGAGCGCGAGCGCGAGGTCGTGCGCAACGAGATCCGCGCGCAGTCGAGCGCCGAGGGCCAGGTCGTCCACTACGTCGAGGCCGCGATGTACCCGAAGGGTCACGCGTACGAGCGCCTCGTCGGCGGTAACGACGAACAGATCGCGAGCGCCTCCCTCCAGGAGGTCTGCGACTTCATGAAGAAGTACTACACGCCGGATCGCGCCGTGCTGCTCGTCGCGGGCGGCGTGAACGTCGACGACACGGTCTCGCTGATCCAGAAGTGGTTCGCGAAGATTCCCAAGCGCGACGCCGCGCCGCGCACCGAGGTGAAGCCGTTCACCGTCGAGCACAAGCAGAAGGAGATCGAGGCGGATGTCGAGCGTCCGTCGGTGTGGATCGGCTGGCCGCTGCCGGCGCTCAACACGCCCGAGGGCGAGATGGTCGAGTTCGGCCTGAATCGTCTGATCGGTCAGATCGCCGAGAAGAGCAGCGAGTACGACTTCGCTTACAACGTCGAGCCAGCGCTGCTCGGCGGCCAGCTCGCGCCGCTGTTCCTCATCCGTATCGAGCTGAAGGGGATGGGCAAGCTCGACGACGCGCTGGACTTCGCGCAGAAGTCCGCGAAGTCGGCCTATCGCGGCTTCGACGACGCTAGCTACGAGGATAACGAGCAGTTCAAGAAGCTGCGCCAGGCACAGTTCGTCCAGAGCCTCGAGCGTCTCGACGCGCGCACGGAGACCGTCGCGACGATGGTGCAGTTCTCGAAGGACTTCGACTTCGACAGCTCGGACATGTACCTGTTCCACCAGCTCGACAAGATCGCGAAGTTCGACATCGCGAAGGTCAGCGCTGTCGTGAAGAACGCGCTCGACTGGAACAAGGCCGGCATCATCGTCGTGAAGCCCGGCACGAAGGGCATCGGTCAGGACAAGCGCTCGAAGGTGAAGTACGCGGCGAAGAGCGACGCGGCCTTCACCGATCCGCCGGTCGACCCGGCCGAGGCGAAGCGCCCGATCCGCAACGCCGGCACGCTCAAGAACCTGTCGGGCGCGCAGCGGTTCAAGATGAAGAACGGCATGGAGGTGGTCCTCCTGCCGACCCACGCGATGCCGCTCGCGGCCGCGCAGCTGATCTTCAAGAACGCCGGCGACGCATCGACGCCGAACAACCCGCTGCTCGCGTCGACGGCAGCCGAGTTCCTCCGCCTGCCGATGGACGCCGAGGCGTACGCGCGGACCGGCATCAACGTGTCGTGCAGCACGAGCGACGACGCGATGACGTGCCGCACGCGCGGCATCAACATCTACCTCGACGTCATGCTGAAGGGCCTCGAGCGCAAGATCAAGGCGGGCACGTACTCGCAGGAGCAGATCGAGGAGTGGCAGAAGTCGGTCCGCGAGCAGTTCAAGCTGAAGAGCACGCAGGAGGATACGGAGTACATCCGCCAGGTCGTCAACGCGATCTACGGCCCCGACCACGCGTACACGAAGACCGCGGTGCTGACGCCCGAAGGCGCGAGCAAGATCCACAAGGACACGCTCGACGACTTCCGCGACAGCCACTACCGCGCGGGCAACGCGACGCTCGTCGTCGTCGGTGACTTCGAGGTGAAGTACGCCGAGAAGCTCGTGCGCGACACGTTCGGCGACCTCGAGACCGGCACGACCGACAAGCCCGTCGACAAGTCCGCGGCGAAGCGCACGGGCCCGTCGTACGTCGGCGTCACGAAGAGCAAGACCGACCAGCAGGTGACGGTCACGATCGCGTACCCGGCGCCCGCCGGCATCGATGGCCAGGAGGCCGCGCGCCAGGTGCTCGCCGGCATGCTCAACAAGCGCGCCGAGGACGTCCGCTTCAAGCTCGGCTCGACGTACGGCCTCTACTTCTCGCGCCAGGCGAAGGTCGGTCCGACGGCGTACATGCTGCGCGGCGGCGGCATCATCGGCGGCACGATCGACGCGGAGCGCGCGGGCGAGTCGATCAAGGCGCTGCGCGACAGCATCGACGAGCTGCGCAAGGGCGACCACTTCGAGGAAGACTTCGTGCGCGCGCGCCGGAATCTCCTGACGGGCCTGCTGGGCGAGTCGACGGTGACCGGCGAGCTCGCGGCGCGCCTCGGCACGATCTCGACGTACGGTCTCGACGCGAACTACTACAACACGCTGCTCCAGCAGATCGCGGCGGTGTCGCCGGCGCAGGTTCGCGCGCTGATGGCGCAGGAGCTGAGCCCGGACAAGGAGATCATCGTGATGCTGGGCGACAAGGCCCACATCGACGCGGCGTTCAAGGGCGCCGGGATCACCGACGTCAAGATCGTCGAGCCCGACTACAAGTGAGATGAGCGTGGGGGCGTTTTACCCGGACGCCCCGAGAGTCGAGATCGCGACTCCCGCGTAAAGTCCGCGCATGGCTTTTGAAGTGCGCGCCGCGCGGGAGTCCGAGCGCGGCGATGTCGCCACCCTGATCCGCGAGATGATCCCGGGGGTCAATGCGGACCTCCGGCTCGACTGGCTGTACGAGAAGACCCCCGCCGGCCGCGCGCGGACCTGGAACGCGCGCGAGGACGGCGAGCTCGCCGGATGCACGT
>JAEWJO010000431.1 GCA_023386455.1 Pseudomonadota bacterium
CGGCGCCCTTCAGCTTGTCGCCGGCCTTGCGCTCGCAGATCCGCACCGAGTCGACGCGGCTCATCTGACCCGCGCCGATCGCGACCGTCGTGCCGTCCTTCGCGAACACGATCGCGTTCGACTTCACGTGCTTCGCGACGCGCCACGCGAACGCGAGATCCGCGCGCTCCGCGGCGGTCGGCGCACGCTTCGACGCGACCTTCGCGGACGCGAGGTCGACCATGCCGTTGTCGACGTTCTGGACGAGCGCGCCGCCGGCGATCGTCCGGATCGACCACGCGGTCTCGTTCGTCGGCGCGGCCCACGTGCCGTGCGCGGCGACGAGGCGGAGGTTCTTCTTCGCCGACAGGATGTCGCGCGCGGCCGACGAGTAGCCCGGCGCGACGACACACTCGAGGAACGTCTCGACGAGCAGCTTCGCGAGCGCCTCGTCGACCTCGCGGTTGACCGCGACGATGCCGCCGAACGCGCTCGTCGCATCGGCGTCGCGCGCGCGCTGGTAGGCGACCGCGATGCTCTCCGCCTGCGACACGCCGCACGGGTTGTTGTGCTTGACGACGACAGCCGCCGGCTCGGTGAGCTCGAGGCAGAGGCCGAGTGCGGCGTCGAGATCGAGGATGTTGTTGTACGAGAGCTGCTTGCCGCCGAGCACCTCGGCGGTCGCGATCGTCGGCCGCTTGCTCGCGGTGCGCGGCAGCGGCGACTTCGCGTCGGCGTAGAACGCGGCGCGCTGGTGCGGGTTCTCGCCGTAGCGCAGCTCGTAGAGCCGCTGCCACTGGACGCCGAGCGTGTCGGGCAGCTCGCGGCGCGCCGGCTCCTTGTCGCGCGCATCGGCGACGGTGTCGTCGAGCGACGACAAGTACGCGGCGATCGACGCGTCGTACGCCGCCGTGTGTGCGAACGCCTTGCGAGCGAGCTGGAAGCGGCGCGCGGCCGAGACCACCTTGGTCTGCCGCAGCTCGGCGACGACCGCGTCGTAGTCGGCCGGGTCGACGACGACCGCGACCCGCTCGTGATTCTTGGCCGCCGAGCGCAGCATCGACGGTCCGCCGATGTCGATGTTCTCGATCGCCTCGTCGAACGAGACGCCCGACTTCGCGATCGTCGCCTCGAACGGATACAGGTTGACGACGACGAGATCGATCGGCTCGATCTGGTTCTTCGCCATCTCGGCGCGATGCGCGTCGGTCGCGCGGCCGAGCAGGCCACCGTGGATCTTCGGATGCAGCGTCTTCACGCGGCCGTCGAGGATCTCCGGCGCGCCCGTGTAGGCCGAGACCTGCGTGACCGGGATGCCGGCCGCCGCGAGCGCCGAGGCGGTGCCGCCCGTCGACAGGATCTCGACGCCGAGCTCGTGCAGCACCCTGGCCAGCTCGACGACGCCTCGCTTGTCCGATACCGAAACCAGTGCGCGGCGAATCATGCGCGGTGCGTACCACGATCAGAGCGAGGTACGCACCATGCGAGGGATCGATCCCCGCGCTCCCGTCGTAGCTCGAAGCGCCCACACCCCGCGAGCGCCGCGACCACGACGGATCTGAATCAAACCACCCGGGAATCTATCAGTTGCGATCGCGATCCTTGTCGCCGTTCAGGGCCGCCTGCGCGAGCAGCTCGGCGCCGAGCTCGTCCGGCGAGGGCGAGCCCATCTTGAGCTTCAGCAGACCGCGCACCTCGACCTGGCGGATGCGCTCGCGGGTCAGGTTCATGATCTCGCCGACCTCCTCGTGCGTGATGCCGCCGCGCTCGGCGACGTCGAGCGCGCACGTGTGCTGAAGCTCCCACGGCTCGAGGTCGGGGAAGTTGATCTTGATCGACCCGGTCTCCGGGTTGATGTCGAGATAGAGGTGGTGCTTGCAGGCGACCCACGGGCAGGGGCGCGCCTCACCGCGGCACTCCTCGCGCGACGTCGGGCGCGGGATGTCGACGGGCGGATACATCATCGCGCCGACGCGCAGCTCCTCGCGGGTGAGCCGCTTCATCGCGATCGTCTTGCTCCGCGGCCGCGTCCGGCGGCGGCGGCGGCGGATCTTGCGGCTGACCTCGGGCACCTCGCCCTCGGCGCCCATCTCGCCGTCGCCATCGCCGTCGCTCAGCTCGTCGGCGGTGTCCAGCTCGAAGCCCTCATCCTCATCATCGTCACGATCATCGGCGCTCATTGGTATCTCCCTCGGTGGTGGTGGACGGCGCGGGTCACCGTCGCTAGAGCAAGTCCTCGGCGCCCCCTGCAGCGCCGGCGAGACGAAGCGTGTCGGTCCGTGGCGCCGCGACCCGGCGCGTGAGCGTGCTGAGCCGCTGGACGAGCTCGTCGCCGTCCTTGCGTGCCTCGGTCAGTTCCTTCATCACCTCGCGACGAGCGGTCGGCTCGAGGCCCTCGGCATCGCGCATGAGGCGCGAGCACAGCTCGGTGACGTGCTCGCCGACGCCCTCGACGAGGTCCGTGTAGAGCAGGAACTGCCCCTGGATCTCCTCGATCGTGTAGCCGTCGGCCATCAGCTGCTTCACGTCGTTGATCCGGCGGACCGTCTTGGCCGGGTACACGCCGAGCGAGCCCTTGTGCTTGCCCTTGCGACCGACGCGCTTGCTGCGCGGCAAGAGGCCCTGCTGCACGTACTTGCGGAAGCTCGCCTCGGAGAACTTGATGTGGCGGCTCGTGAACGCGTCGACGACCTGCACGGCCGTCAGCCCGTCGGGATACGCGGTCTCGATCGCGCGCAGGTCTTCCTCGCCGAGGATGGCGAGGCGCGAAGCGCCGGCACCGCCGGACGGGGCGTCGTCATCGCGGCGTGCCGCGACGGTTCCGTGACTTCCTCGACGATGCGCGCGGAACGGGACGACGTTCGTCGCGAGTGGCGTATCCGAGTCGAAGCTTCGATCACGAGAAAACAAACGAGTCCCCCTCCGCGCGGTCGATGACGGCGCACGCATGGGCACAGCACCGCTGCTGCCCTCCACCTCTGCCCAACGCTGGAGACACCATTGTTCGACGAGGTATCGTCACAATATTCGTGTGAATGGATTCCGTCAACGATAACGAACCAAGCAGAATCAACTTTTTAACTGTGACTCTGTTCAGGTTGACGAAGCCGCTGGCCTCTCGCGCAGATCGCCGTGCCCGCGCTAGCGTGAGCGTCGATGCGGAGGCTCCTCGTCGCGACCAGCGTGTGCATCGCGATCGCGATCGCCGTCGGGTCGTCGTCGGTGAATGCCGAGCTCGACAGCTCGATCTTCACGTCGCGACAGCATCGGCTCCGCGTCGTCGTCCCGCGCGGATGGCGCGCGACCGACCAGCCGACCTATCCCGGACTGATCCTCTGGATGCTGCGCACGTCGCCCGAGGGCACCGCGAAGATCGTGCTGACCGCCGAGCCGTTCACCCGCCAGGTCTATTGCAGCTGGCCGCCGGAGTGCCGCGCGAGCGCGGAGTCGCTGCCCTCGAAGTTCGCGTGCGCGCTGCGCAGCAAGCTGACCGCACAGCGGATCAACACCGGCGCGATCGCCGCCGGTCCCAAGGAGAACGAACAGGCCGGGATGCCGTCGGTGTGGTTCGAGCTCGACGACGGCAAGCAGTACGTCCGCCAGGCCGTCGCCGTCCGCGAGGACCGGCTCGTGAGCCTGGTGCTGACCGCGGGCTCGGCCGGTGCTCGCACCGCGAATGCGCGCCCGTTCGAGCAAGCGCTGCGCACGCTGCGGCCGCTGACGCCCGAGGAGCTCGGTGTGCCGCTGCCGGCCCCCGAGAGCGTCGTCATGCAGCTCGTCTCCGACGGTGGCGTCGCCGATGCACCGCCGCCGACCGACGCGGGCGCCGGGCCGGCGACGTTCGCGCTAGCGCCAGCTACGAAGATCGATCCGGTCGGGCCGTGCGCGAAACAGTGAATTGAACGAGCCGAGCGTACCGGCGGACGTCGCCGCGCTCGTCGCCGCCGACGGGGGCATCGTCAGCGTGGGCGGCGTCGAGACGCTCGACACGCTCGTCGTGTCCGACGGCGGGGTCGGCGGCGGGGTCGACACGATCGCCGGCGGCGTCAGCGCCGGCGGCACCTCGATCGCCGGGATCGTCGGGGACGGCGCCGCCGCCCACACGTCCGCCGCCGTCTGCGCCGGCTGGGTCTCCGCGTAGGCGTCGCCGTCGGTCGCGTCGGCCGGCAATGACTGCGCGATCGTCGCGATGATCTGGTGAGCCTCGGCCTCGCGCTCGGCGAGCAGCTCGAGCGGCCCCATGTCCTGGCAGCCGAACCGCCGGTCCTCGGCGGGGCAGTAGATGCGGACGTGCATGTGATCGTTGTGCGGCGCGCTGTCGCCGGGCTGCTTGCACGCGCGGATCGCGCGCGCGACGATGACCTCGTCCTCGTGCCTGGAGCGCGCGTAGTCGATCACCTTCTCGGCGATCGGCTGGTACATGAAGATGTACTGCACGTAGGCTTCGTCGGCGGTGAGCAGCTCCTTCACGAGCAGCCACGTGCGCGGGATGTCGATGCTGATGCCGCTGCCGTCCTTCGCCCTGCCCGTCCGATCGAACACGCGCATCGCGTCGGCCTCGAACGGCTGTCCGGCGCCATCGCGCATGTAATAGAGGATGTCGACGTCGCGCCCGCTCTGGTGCGAGCGGTGGAACAGATGCGACGCGCCGCCGTTGTTCGCGGAGAGATCCGCGACCACGAGCTTCGTGTCCTTGAACTTGCCGCGCATCCGCTTCGCGACACCCTTCAGCATGTGGACCAGCTCGTTGGTGCCGTAGCGGTTTCCGCGCCTGGACCACTGCTCGCGCGTCGTGAAGCCCGGGCCCGAGTCGGGCAGCTTCACCCCGTCGATCAGGCGGCCGCGGCTCGGCTTGCCGTACGAGATGCTGCTGCCGTCGGTGACGACACCGAGCTCGACGCAGCCCCCGGCGAGGAATGCGAGCGCGAAGACTGCGAGGACAGCGCGCACCAATCAACTATGAAGGAAGCGCGCAAAAAAAACGAGAACCACGTTTTTGGCGCGCTGCATTACCGAATGACTACTCGCGGAAGACGCGCCACACGGGGCCGAGCATCTTCCACGCCGCGCCGTCCCAGTAGAACAGGTGGTACTTCGTACCCATGTCCTTGCCGGGCTCGGTGACCTCGACCTCGTAGAACGTGTTGCCCGGCTTCAGCACCGTCTCGGCCAGCTTGCGTGCGCCGCCCGGGAACTCCTCGAATGCCGGAGTGCCCTCCTTGTACGCGGCCAGATCCTCTACGGACGATGCGTGAACGCGAATGTCCGTACGGCCCTGCCCCGGGTAGAAGATGCACGCGACCTTCTCGTCGCTGGGCGGGATCTCCTCGTACTGCTTCGCGACCTCGCCGAGCTTGGCCGCGGGCACGTCGTCCTTGAACACCTTCTTCAGCTGCGCCGTCGTCGGCAGCATGCCCATGACGATCGCCTTGCCCTTCGCGTAGTCCTTGCCGGTGCAGGCGGCGTGGGTCGCGGCGAACAGATCCTTGAGACCGTCGGCGCCGTCCTTCTGCGCGATCGCCGGCGCGGCAGCAGCGCCGCTGCCGCCCTTGCCCTTGTCGCCCTTGTCACACGCAGCCGCGAACAGCGCCACCGAAACGACGAATGCCGACCATGTCTTCATGGCCGGCATCCTAACGCCGTTCAGCGAGCGAACGCTTACGACTTGTCTTCGAACTCGGCGTCGATGACGTCGTCGCTCTTGGCCGGCTCCGCCTCGGGGGCGCCTTCGCCACCACCCTCGGCCGGGCCACCGGCGCCCTTGTACATGGACTCCGCGAGCTTGTGCGCCGCGGACTGCAGCTTCTCGAAGGCGGCGCGGAGCTCGTCGGGGTTCCCCGTGTCCTTGTTCGCCTCGAGCGTCGCCTCGGCGTCCTTCAGGGCCTCCTCGATCATCAGCTTGTCCGCGTCACCGAGCTTGGCAGCGTTCTCGCTGACGAGCTTCTTGGTGCCGTAGACCAGCGTGTCGAGCTGGTTGCGGGCCTCGATGGACTCCTTGCGAGCCTTGTCCTCGCTCTCGTGCTTCTCGGCGTCCTCGACGGCGCGCTTGATGTCCGCGTCGGTGAGACCACTCGAGGCCTCGATGCGGATCGCGCGCTCCGTTCCGGTCGCCTTGTCCTTGGCGGTGACATTCAGGATGCCGTTCGCGTCGATGTCGAACGTCACCTCGATCTGCGGCACGCCGCGCGGCGCCGGCGGGATGCCGGTCAGCTGGAACTTGCCGAGCGTCTTGTTGTCCTTCGCCATCGGGCGCTCGCCCTGCGTCACGTGGACCTCGACCGACGACTGGTTGTCGGCGGCGGTCGAGAACGTCTCACCCTTGCGGGTCGGGATCGTCGTGTTGCGCGGGATGAGCACCGTGGCGACGCCACCGAGCGTCTCGATCGCGAGCGACAGCGGCGTGACGTCGAGCAGGAGGATGTCCTTGACGTCGCCCGAGAGGACGCCGCCCTGGACCGCTGCACCGAGTGCAACGACCTCGTCCGCGTTCACGCTGCGGTTCGGCTCGCGGCCGAAGAACTCCTTGACCTTCGCCTGCACCATCGGGATGCGGGTCGAGCCACCGACGAGGACGACCTCGTGGATGTCGCTGATCTTCTTGCCCGCGTCGGACAGCGCCTTCTTGCAGGGCTCCATCGCACGCGTGACGATGTCCTCGATCATCTGCTCGAACTTGCTGCGCGACAGCTTCTTCAGGAGGTGCTTGGGACCGGTCGCGTCGGCGGTGAGGTACGGGAGGTTGATCTCCGTCTCCTGGACGCTCGACAGCTCGATCTTCGCCTTCTCCGCCGCCTCCTTGAGGCGCTGGAGGACCATCTTGTCCTTGCTGACGTCGATGCCGGTGTCCTTCTTGAACTCGGCGACGAGCCAGTCCATCAGGCGGTTGTCGATGTCATCGCCGCCGAGGTGCGTGTCGCCGTTCGTCGAGACGACCTCGACGACCTTGTCACCGACCTCGAGGATCGAGATATCGAACGTGCCACCGCCCATGTCGAACACGGCGATGAGCTGCTCCTTGGTCTTGTCGAGACCATAGGCGAGCGCGGCCGCGGTCGGCTCGTTGATGATGCGCTTGACGTCGAGGCCGGCGATCTTGCCCGCGTCCTTCGTCGCCTGGCGCTGGCTGTCGTTGAAGTACGCCGGGACCGTGATGACCGCTTCGGTCACCGTCTCGCCGAGATACTCCTCGGCGGCCCTCTTCAGCTTCATCAGCACGCGTGCGCCGATCTCCGGCGGCGAGTACTTCTTGCCGCGGATGTCGAACGCGACGTCACCGTTGCTCGCGGGGACGAGCTTGAACGGAACGCGCTTGATCTCCTCTTGCGTGATCGGGTCGTTGAACTTGCGACCCATGAAACGCTTGCTCGAGAAGACGGTGTTCTCGGGATTGGTGATGGCCTGCCGACGAGCGATCTGTCCTACGAGAACTTCGCCCTTTTCGTCGAAGGCAACCACCGACGGGGTCAGGCGCGCACCTTCCTCGTTCGCGATCACCTTGGGCTCTTTGCCCTCCATGATCGCGACGACGGAGTTGGTCGTGCCCAGGTCGATGCCGATGATCTTGCCCATGACTGTTTTCTTTCCTCGACTGCGGGATTTGTTTGCTGGGCAACCTAAGTAGGCCCCAAGGGGCCGTCAAGACACGCCCCCCAATTTGCTAGCGTGAGCCTGGTGAATCTCTCAGGTGCCTGACTGGAACGCCCAGGGATCGCCCTTTCATCGAGCGGGAGCGCTCGGTAGGCGGCACGACTCCCGGGCCGAAAACGCGAGGGCCGGTCCCGATCGGATCGGTCCCGGCCCTCTACTCGCACGTAAGGACGGCTCAGGCGCGCGGCTGGTCTTCTGACTGCGCGGCCTTCGACAGATCGAGGATCGACGGCGGCGGATCCTTGAGCGCGATTGCGAGGACCTCGTCCATGCGGCGAACGCTCAGGATCTCCATCTCGCCCTTCACTTCCTCGGGCACGTCGACGAGGTCCTTCACGTTGCGGTCCGGGATGATCACGCGCTTGATGCCAGCGCGGTGGGCGGCGAGGAGCTTCTCCTTGACGCCACCGATCTGGAGCACGTTACCGCGCAGCGTGATCTCGCCGGTCATCGCGACGTCCGGCCGCACCGGCACGCCGGTGAACAGCGAGACGAGCGCGGTGTACATCGTGATGCCCGCCGACGGACCATCCTTCGGCACGGCGCCCGCGGGAACGTGGACGTGGAGGTCCGTGTTCTCGAGGAAGTTGCCCGGGTCGAGCCCGAGCTGCGCCGCACGACCGCGGACGAACGACAGCGCCGCGGTGACCGACTCCTTCATGACGTCGCCGAGCTGGCCGGTCAGGGTCAGCTTGCCCTTGCCGGGCATCTTCGTCGCCTCGATGAAGAGGATGTCGCCGCCGACGGCCGTCCACGCCAGGCCCGTCGCGACGCCGGGCTCGCCGACGCGCTCCGCAACCTCGCTGACGAACTTCTTCGGGCCGAGGATCTCCTCGACCTCGGCCGCGCCGATGACCTCGTGCTCCTTCGCCTGGCCCTCGGCCACCTTCACGGCGACCGCACGGCACGTCGAGCCGATCTCGCGCTCGAGGTTACGAACACCGGCCTCGCGCGTGTAGCTGTCGACGATCTCGAAGATCGCGTCGTCGGTGATGTCGCACTTCTCGGCGGTGAGGCCGTGATCGTCGAGCTGCTTCGGGACGAGGAACTTGCGCGCGATCTGCTTCTTCTCCTGGCGGGTGTAGCCAGGCAGCTCGATGATCTCGAGACGATCACGCAGCGCCCACGGGATCGGGTCGAGCTGGTTCGCGGTCGCGATGAAGAGGACCTTCGACAGGTCGAACGTCACCTCGAGGTAGTGATCCGAGAACGTGCTGTTCTGCTCGGGGTCGAGGACCTCGAGGAGCGCGCTCGCGGGATCGCCGCGGAAGTCGTGACCGAGCTTGTCGATCTCGTCGAGCACGAACACCGGGTTATTGGTGCCCGCCTTCTTGATGCCCTGGATGATGCGACCCGGCAGCGAGCCGACGTACGTACGCCGGTGACCGCGGATCTCGGCCTCGTCCCGCACGCCGCCGAGCGAGATGCGGCCGAACTTGCGGCCGATCGCGCGAGCGACCGACCGACCCAGCGACGTCTTGCCGACGCCCGGGGGACCCGCGAGACACAGGATCGGGCCTTTCTTGTCGTTCTTCAGCTTGCGCACGGCCATGTACTCGACGATGCGCTTCTTCACCTTGTCGAGGTCGTAGTGATCCTCGTCGAGACAGCGGCGAACCTCCGCGAGCTCGATGTGATCTTCGGTCGACAGCGACCACGGCAGCTCGACGAGCCACTCGAGGTACGTGCGCGTGACCGTGTACTCCGCGCTCGACGGCTGCATGCCCTTCAGGCGATCGAGCTGCTTCTTGGCGACCTTCTCGGCCTCCTCGGGCATCTTCGCCTTGGTGATCTTCTCGCCGAACTCGTCGAGGTCACCGCCGCCGTCGTCGAGCTCGCCGAGCTCTTCCTTGATCGCCTTCAGCTGCTGGCGCAGCACGTACTCGCGCTGGTTGCGGCCCATCTCTTCCTGGACCTGCGTGTTGATGCGCTCGCGAACCTTCAGGACCTCGAGCTGACGCGAGAGGAACTGGAGGACCTTGCGCACGCGGGTCTTCAGGTCGAACGTCTCGAGGACGTCCTGCTTCTCGCCGACCTCGAGCTCGAGGTGGCTGGTGATGAGATCCGCGAGGTGACCAGCCTCGGTGACACTGTCGACGAGCGCGCCCGCTTCCTTCGGAAGCTCGGGCATCAGCTTCACGACGCGCTTCGCGATGTCCTTCAGGTTCATCACGAGCGCGTCGAGCTCGACGTCGGACGACGTCGGATCGGGCACGCTGCGAACCTTCGCCGCGAGGAACGGCTCGGCGCCGTCGAACGTCGAGACGTCGAAGCGCGAGACGCCCTGCAGGATCACGCTGAAGTTGTCCTTCGCGAGCTTGATCACCTTCAGGATGCGCGCGGCGCAGCCGACCATGTAGAGGTCGCCGGCGCCGGGATCTTCGGTGCGTGCGTCCTTCTGCGTGAGGATGCCGATGACCGGCCTCTCCTTCGCGATCGCATCCTCGACGAGACGAACCGACTTCCGTCGGCCGACATCGATCGGGATGATTGCCCCCGGAAACAGCACGGAGTTTCGCAGCGGGAGAATGGGAAGCGTGTCCGGAATCTCTACCGGCTGCTCTCCGCCCGCCTTGGCCTTGGTCATGATCGGAACCTAGCTAGGCAGATCCACGAGCGTCAAGGCGACCTGCCTGTAATGGCGGGCTATCTCGCGGGCATCTCTCGATGATCCACGCGAGCGAATGCGCCACAATCGACCTCGATCTGGCGATCCGAAAATCGTCGTTGACTTGTCCAGAGATTGGTCTTACCAATTGGTAAGACCATGGCGTTGCCGAAGCCCGACCCCAATACCACGACGGCGATCGACGCTGTCTTCGAGAAGCTCCTCGCCGACATCGTCTCCGGTGTCCATCCCGCCGGCTCGCGCTTGCCTGCCGAGCGCGAGCTGTCGAGACAGCTCGGTGCATCGCGGCCGACGCTGCGCGAGGCGCTTCGCCGGCTCGGTGAGTGGAACCTCGTCGAGCCCCGTCGCGGCTCGGGGGTCGTCGTCCGGCCGTATCGGGACTGGTCGATCGAGGTGCTCGCGGCGTACTTGCGGTACGGCAAACCCGAGCAAGGCCAGCCGACGATCGGCCGCATCCTCATCGACATGCTCGCGGTCCGGCGCGCCATGGTCCTCGAGGTCATCAAGCTGACCGCGTCGCGGATCCCCAAGGGCGGGACCGCGACGGCTCGTGCCGCGATGGCGCGCGCGTGGTCGATGCGCGACACGTCGTCGTACGCGCGCGAGGACTTCGAGGTGATGCGTCAGATCGCCGAGTCCGCGCGGTTCACGCCCGGGCTCTGGCTCCTCAACCGCGTCAGCAAGCTGTGGGTCGACGCCGCGAGCGAGCTCCACTTCGCGGTGAAGCCGCCCGACGACTACGTCGCCGTTCACACGAAGTTCTTCGACCTCCTCGAGGCCGGCAAGAGCGAGGACGCGTACACGCACATGGCCGACTACCTCGAACGCCACGACACGAACATGGCGAAGGCGCTGGCGGTGTTCGGATGAGGAACGCAAGCAAGCGCGTCCTCCACTCGCTCGTGCCGGTGATCTGTCCGCCCGAGGCGGTGCCGTACGGCGACGCGATCGTCGAGAACATGACGCTGACGATCATCGCGAGCGGGCCGCTTTTGTCTCGCGCGCTCGAGGCGGGCCTGCTCGCCTACGATCTCGGCTCGCTGCCGCGCTTCGGCAAGCGCGCGCACAAGCTCACCGGCGACGCCGCCGAGCGCTACTTCGAAACGTGGGAGCACGGCATCACGCCGATGCACGTCCAGTTCGCGCGCGCGCTCAACCAGATCATGAGCATGGCCTGCTACGAGCAGCCCGCGATGATGGAGTCGGTCGGCTACAACGTCGCACCGTGGATCGAGGAGGTCACGAAGAAGCGGCTGACCGTCTACGCCGACGACGTGAAGAAGCAGGAGGCGCAGATCCTCGCGCCCGATCCGCTGCGGCCCCATCTCGCGAAGAAGGAGGTGGCGTGATGGCCGTCGCTCGCTCCGCCCTGCACGAAGGCAACCGCCCCGCCGGCGTGTTCACGCGCCACGACATCCACGGCGACACCGTGCTCGACTGCGACGTCGTCGTGATCGGCTCCGGTGCCGGCGGCGCGACGGTCGCGGCCGAGCTGGCCGAGGCCGGCTTCGACGTCCTCGTCCTCGAGGAAGGCAGCTACTACCAGACGCGCGACTTCACCGCCGATACGTCGGCGATGATCCGCCAGCTGTACCGCGATGGCGGTGCGACGATGGCGCTCGGCGCGCCGCCGATCCTCTATCAGGAGGGTCGCGCGGTCGGCGGCTCGACCGTCATCAATGGCGGCATGTCGTGGCGCACGCCCGAGAAGATCCTCGATCGCTGGGACAAGCTCGGCGTCGGCACGTCGGCCAAGGAGATGGAGCCGTACTTCGAGCGCGTCGAGAAGCGGATCCACGCCGCACCGATGGACGCCGACGCGATCGGCAACGACAACAAGATCCTCAAGCGCGGCGCCGACGCCAAGGGCTGGGAGATCATCGGCAACATCCGCAACCAGGCGCACTGCGTCGGCAGTAACCGCTGCGCGTTCGGTTGCCCGACCGGCGCCAAGCAGAGCGCGCTCGTCAGCTACGTCCCGCGCGCGCTCCACTACGGTGCTCGCGTCTACGCCGACGTCCACGTCGATCGCATCACGCGGCATGGCAAGCGCGCGACCGGCGTCATGGGCTGGGTCCGCCATCCCGATGGCAGCCGCGGTCACACGATCGCGGTGCGCGCGAAGCTCGTCGTCTCGGCGTGCGGTGCGATCCACTCGCCGTCGTTGCTCGTCCGCTCGGGCTTCCGCTCGCCGTCGGGCCGCATCGGCCACAACCTGTCGATGCACCCGAACGTGAAGGTCATCGCGATCTTCGACGAGGTCGTCACCGGCTTCAAGGGTGCACACCAGGCGTACCAGGTCCGCGAGTTCCAGGACGAGGGCCTCGTGTTCGCCGCGATCAACCTGCCGCCATCGCTCATGGCGATGGGCCTGCCCCACCGCGGCCGCGCGCTCGGCCAGATCATGCAGCGCTACGACAACATGGTGCTCGCCGGCATGCTGTGCGAGGACACGACGACCGGTCGCGTCCGCACGATCGATGGCAAGCCGCAGGCGTTCTACCAGCTCGCCGAGGCCGACGCGGCAAACCTCCAGCGCGGCGTGTCGCTGCTCTCGGAGCTGCTGTTCGCCGCCGGCGCGAAGCAGATCATGCTGCCGTTCCACGGCGCCGCCGATCTGCACTCCGCCGACGACGCGCGCCGCCTGCTCGACCAGCACATCCCGGCGAAGGGCTGGGAGGTGCTGACCGTCCACATGATGGGCACCGCGGCGATGGGCACCGATCGATTGACCTCGGTCACCGATCCGTTCGGCCTCGTCCACGATGCCGATCGCCTGATGGTCGCCGACGCGTCGCTATTCCCGACGCCGATCGGCGTCAATCCCATGGAGACGATCATGGCGCTCGCCACGCGGTGCGCCGGACACGTCATCGATAACGCACGGAGGCTCGTGTCATGACTCCCCCCGCTGTTGCCCTGTCCTCGCGTCCGACCCTGTCGTCCGGACCGCGCTTCTCGGCGTCCGCGTTCCCCTCGCCGGCCGCGCTCGCGCTCGAGCAGACGCCGATGCACGAGCTCGAGAAGATCTTCGTGCGCGGCGCGACGCCCGACCTCGACGCGCTCGTCGGCTGGGAGTTCCGCGGCATCAACCACCTGCCGCTCAACGCGCTCCCCGTCGCGAACCTCGTCGGCATCAAGAAGTTCGTGAAGGGCTTCTTCCGCGCCGAGGACGGCCGCGTCATGGGCTACAACTCGCCGGCGAAGAACAACGTCCTCGACGGACGCTGGCACGTCGCGGCGAAGCGCTTCGGCTTCTACGAGGTCTACAACGTCGACGCGACCGCGCGCGACAACCGCTACCTGCATGCGGTGCTCCTCGACTACGGCAAGGGCGAGAACCCGGCGCTCGATCCGACCCAGGTGCTGCGCGACTACGTCGTCCAGGTCGACCCGGCGAACCCGGACCTCTTCCTCGGCAAGGCCTACAGCGCGTTCGGCCCGGTGCGCATCCCGACGAACTTCTTCATCCTCGAGCGGTTCCGGGTCGGCCTCACCGACTACGCGAAGCGTTGATCGGCGAGCAAGCTCACTCGTACGGCTCGAACAGCGCGAGGTGCAGATCGGTCGTCGCCGTGCCCGCCCGCGCGCGCACGACGAGCTTCATCGGCACGAGCTCGCCCTTCGTCACGCCGTACTCGAGGTTCGTGAACGCGCGCGCGTCGGCGCCGCTGCCGAACTGGACATCCCAGCCGCTCCGGACCGGCTGATCGAGCGCGTCGAACAGATCGAGCTTGTACGAGCTCTGCGTGCCCGCCTCGTACGGCGTGCCCGCGGCGAAGTGGCCGACCTGGATGTTGTCGCGCGCGTCGAGCTCGAGGCACAGCGTGGTGCCCGCGGTGTCGACGGTGACCGGCACCGTCTCGCCCTGCGCGTTGCCGGTCATGCCGTAGAGCGCGACCGTCTGCGAGCAGGTGCGCGGGACCGCGGCCTCGTCGACAGGCTCGAGGCTCGGATCGGGAACCATCTCGATCGTGCCGTCGAGGTCGGAGGCACACCCGCCGAGCAACGCCACGACGATCCACGCGCTTCGCATGCAACAGAGCCTGCCACGGTCTGCCCGCGGAGGGCGCGAAAAACCGACGTCGCGATCGACTACCATCGCCGGCATGCGGCGGACGTTCGTGGTGGTCGTGCTGGCGAGTCTTCTCGGATGTGGCTCGTCGTCGACGAGTGCGCCACCACCGCCGAGCGTCGTCGCGCCGCGCACCGCCGAGGTGCCGATGTCCGAGCCCGCCGAGTACGACATCGATCGCGTCTCGGGCGAGGCCGGCAAGGCGATCTTCACCCGCACCGGCATCGGCGATCCGTACAAGACGGGCATCCCCTATCCGCTGTTCCTCGCGCTCCTGCGCGCGTTCCCGGACACGTTCGGCAAGGACACGGGAGAGCTCGCGGCGAAGTTCGGCTTCATCGCGCGCGCCGCCGATCCGGGCAGCGACGATCCGGACATCCGCGCGGGCCTGCCGATCGGCATGCACCTGACGGTCGACCCGTTCACGAACGTGCCGTTCGTCGTCACGAGCTGCGCGCTGTGCCACACCGAGCGCCTGCGCTGGCCCGGCGGCGAGGCCGTCGTCACCGGGCTCGGCAACAAGCGCGTCCGCATCCACGCCTACGATGCCGCGTTCGCGCAGATCACGAAGAAGCCGGGATTCTCGGCCGACAAGCTCGGACGCTACGCGCGCGAGGCGGCCGCGGCGCAGACGATCGCGTGGCCGGATGCGTACGCCGATGCGTTCGTCGGCGCGACGATCGCGGCGCTGAAGACGCGCGCGAGCGAGCGCAGCATGCTGCACGCGAAGACCGCGGATGGGCCGCCGGGTCGCGTCGCCGTGATCGAGTCGTTCGTGCTCGCGCTCTCGCAGCTGTCGGGGACGCCGGTCGACTACGCGCCGGAGGTCGGCTGGTCGAAGGTGCCCGACGTGATCGGATTTCGCGATCGCGTGACGCTGTCGTGGGACGCGAGCCAGGAGGGACCGATGGACCTCCTCGCCGTCGAGGCCGACCTCGCGAACGGCGTGCGGATCGCGTGGTACGAGCGCCATCCGATGCAGGGCGCGAGCCTCGGCGCGTACCTGCGGCAGCCGGAGCCGAGGCCCGCGTTTCCCGGCTCGATCGATCGAGCCCTCGCAGCGAAGGGCAAGCAGCTGTTCGAGGAGCGCTGCAGCGACTGTCACGGTACGTACGGCGACGACGGCCGCGCGAAGACGTACAGCGAGTCGGTCGTCGCGATCGCGGACCTCGGCACCGATCCGGTGCGCGCGCACGCGGCGACCGAGAGCTTCGCGCGTGCGGCCAACGATCCGGCGCTGACGCGCGGCTACACGAAGTTTCGGCGCACCGACGGCTACGTGCCGCCGGTGCTCACGAACGTGTGGGCGCGCGCGCCGTTCGGCCACGCCGGTCAGTGGCCGAGCCTCGCGGGGCTCGCGACGCCGCCGGCGAAGCGGCCCGCGACGTTCGTGGTCGCGCTCGACGCGCCCTACGATCTGAAGACCGTCGGCGTCGCGACGCGTGCGCCCGGCGCACCGCTCGCTGCGGGCGAGTACCTCCACGACGCGACCAGGCCGGGCTTCGCGGTCTCTGGCCACCCGTTCCTCGCCGATCTCGGCGCCGACGCGCGCGCGGTGATCGAATATCTCGAGACCCTCTGAGGCGACGCGCTACGAGCCCGCCTCGATGCCAATGCCCGTCGGGACCTTCACGCGGGTGACCTCCTCGCGCGCCATCGGATCGGGCGCGACACCGTCGTCGACGCGCATCTTCACGACGATGATGTCCTCGCGGGTCGTCACCGCGTGCAGCTCGACGCCGCGCGGGCCGGCCATGCAGCGCACTCCGCTGACGGCCTTCATCTCCGGCGCCGGCGTGATCGCCTCGCACTGGCCCTCGTACGTGCCGACCGGGTAGCTCGTCTGCTTGCCCGTCTCGTCGGTCGTCTGGAGGAACACCTCGGCAGACGCCGCCGCCTGCGTGATGCCCCAGTGCACGACGAGCTTCTTCGCGTAGATCACGGTCGCGCTGCCGCTGCCCTCGCCCGCCGCGTTCGTGTCCTTCTTGCCCTTGCCGCTGCAAGCAGCAGCGGCGACGACGACGAGGATCGCGATCCCGAATCGCTTCATCGCCCAAAACTTACACTAAGATGCACACATGTCGCTGGCGCGCCTCGTGGTGATCGAGGGTCCGGATGCGGGTCGAGAGTTCGAGCTCCCGATGCGTGGTGGCAAGGTCGGCCGCGAGGATGGCTGTCTCGTCCAGCTCACCGATCCGACGGTGTCGCGCACCCACGGCCTGATCGAGCTCCGCGACGGCGCGCTGACGCTCGTCGCCGAGAAGCGCACGCTCGTGAACGGGACCGAGGTCTCCGTCCATCCGCTCGAGTCGGGCGACGAGATCGTGCTCGGTGCGACGCGCATGGCGTACCTGCCCGTCGACGGTGTCGCCGTCACGAAGGCCGCGAGCAACGTGACGATGGAGGTGTCGAGCCGCCAGCTGCTCGCGCTGACCGGCCGCGACGATCGCGCGCGCCGTCACCTCGCGGCACTCGCCCAGCGCGGCGATCGCCTGCGCGCCGAGGCCGCCGCCGGCCGCGACGCGGTCGCC
>JAEWJO010000455.1 GCA_023386455.1 Pseudomonadota bacterium
GTCGGCGAGCCGGTCGGCCGCGGCGGCGTCGTTGTCGCTGACGACGAGCGTCGACCAGCCGAGCGACGGGCTGTCGTTCCACGGGTGGACCATGAACGTCGAGGCGGCGAGCGCATCGCCGGCACGCTCGGCCTGCCGCATGCGCTTGAACACCGCGCGCATCGGCTGGAGAAAGTCGATCGTCTTGCCGCCGCCGAGGATCATCGGCAGCGACCGCCACGCCATCGTCGGCTTCAGCTCGCCGAGCACGGTGCCGATCGCGATCGCGCCGGCCTTCTTGCCGATCCGCGCGTGATCGCGGTGAGGATTCGTCTGGTAGGCGACGAGCGCATCGACCGCATCGACGCGCGCCTGCGTGACGTTGCCGTGCAGATCGTGCGAGACGACGAGCGGCGCACCGCCGAGGACCTCGCGCACCGAGCGGACGAGCCGCGTCTCCGGATCGGAGATGCCGAGCACGCCCATCGCACCGTGCAGGCAGAGGTACATGCCATCGATCCGACCCGCCGCGCGCAGCTGCGCGACGAGGCGCGCCTCGAGCTCCTCGAAGCAGTCCTTCGCGAGCGGGCCTCCCGACGACGCCCATGCCGACAGGATCGGCACCGGCTCGACCTCGGTCTTGCGCGCGCGCGCCGCGGCGATGAAGCCCGCGAGCTCGGCCTTCTTGAAGAAGCCGGCGACCTCGGGCCCCTCCGTCGTCGCGCGCAAGAGGGCATCGCCCTCGAGATAGTGGCTGCCCTCGAAGTCGTGCAGCGTCGTCGGGACCGGCGACAGCGAGTTGCTCTCCTGCGCGATGCGCGCGTAGGCGATGCGCTTCACTGCCCGCCTCCCGGTGCGTACATGTTCGCGATCACCTTGCGAACGTTCGACGCGACGAGCCGGCGCACCGGCATCTTCGCGGCCATGCCGTACATCGGCGCCGTACCGCTCTTCGACAGCGACGGGTCCGCCTTCACCTCGGCGAGCGCGGCGCGCAGATCGGCGAGATAGTCGTCGACGATCGCCGCGTGGTTCGCAGTCACCGTCAGGTGGATCGACGCCGGACGCTGCTGGCGATCGACGGTCCAGCCGCGCGCCTCGAGCCGATCGGCGAGCGCGTAGACGTCGGCGCCGACCGCGGCGTAGCTGACGATCGTCGAGTCGCTCTTGCCGAGGAGCGTGAGGCCCGGGATCGCGGTGATGCCGGCGCGGAACCGATCGGCGGCGTCGGCGGCCTTCGCCGCGAGCTGCTTGTAGCCGTCGGCACCGAAGCTCTGCAGCGTCGCCCACGCGGCCGCGATCGGGCCGCCGGGACGCGTGCCGATCAGCGTCGGCGACGCGTAGATCCCGCCGGGGAAGTCGGTCGCGACGAAGATCTGGTGGCGCATGTCGTCGAGCGATCGCCAGACCAGGACCGACGCGCCCTTGCCCGCGTACGCGAACTTGTGGAGGTCGGCGCTGATCGACGTGACGCCGGCGACGCGGAAGTCCCAGCGCGGCACCGGCCGGCCGAGCTGCTCGAGCCACGGCAGGATGAAGCCACCGATGCACGCATCGACGTGCAGCGGCAGGTTCTTCTTCTGCGCGAGTGCGCCGAGCTCGGCGATCGGATCGACGACGCCGTGCGCGTACTGCGGCGCCGAGCCGCACAGGCCGATCGTCTTCCACGTGATCGCCTTGGCCATCGCGCGCACGTCGGCGCGGAAGTCCGGGCCGACCGGGACCTTGACGAGCTTCACGCCGAAGTAGTGCGCCGCCTTGTCGAACGCGGGATGGATCGTCGTCGGCACGACGAGCTCGGGCCGCAAGATCCACGGCTTCTTGCGGCGCGCGCGATCGCGGTACGCGGCGACCGCGCACAGGATCGACTCGGTCCCGCCGCTCGTCACGGTGCCGACGACGCTCGCCGGGCCGTGGAACAGATCGCCGGCCATCTCGACGATCTCGCGCTCCATCTGCTTGAGGCTGCCGAACGCCATCGGGTTCAGGAGGTTCGTCGACGCGTACAGCGCGTGCGCCTTCTGCAGCAGCTGCTCGTGCTGCTCGCCGGCGTGATAGACGAGCGAGAACACGCGGCCCTCGCGCCACTTCGTGTCGGCGGCGGACTTGCCCCGCAGCTCGGTGAGGATGTCGTCGGGCGCGCGGCCCTTCGCGGGGATGTTCATAGCCGTGCCTCCATCGAGACGGTGAAGATGTTGTTCGCGCCGTGGCCGCGGACGTTCGACGGCGGCAGCGTGACGGAGTCCGTGATCGTCGGGATCGCGTACCAGTAGTGGATGTAGCTCGCGCCGAATCGGTAGCGACCGACCTCGTAGCGCGCGCCGGTGTGGAGGCCCCAGTGCGAGAACGACGGCTGATCGAGCGTCACGGTCCGTGCCGGCGCCGGCGACTTGTCGTACTGCATGCCCATCATCAGGTCGAGACCGGGTGCGCCCGACAGGTCGTGGACGCGCGCGCCGCCGGTTGCCTCCCACGAGTCCGTGTAGTTCTTCTCGGTGTTCAGCTCGCGCACGAGGAAGATGCCGACGATGTCCGTGTGCTGGCGCTTGTACTGGCGGTAGAGCCAGTAGCGCAGCTCCGCGCCGAGCTCGAGGTTCGGCGTGACGTCGACGTTGGCCCCCGCCTGCAGCGTCCACGGCAGCATCTGCGTCGTCTTCTGCGTGCCCTCGAGCATGTCGCCCGGCGATGACGCATCGTCCGAGTACGTGATCTTCACGGGGCCCTCGAGCGTCGCGTCGACGCGGCCGATGAAGTTCGCGCCCCACGTCACGCGCGGATGCGGCCGGCCGAACGCCGAGACGCTGTACGTCGGCGCGATGCCGTCGCCGTCGAGGACGAGCTCGGGCTTCGTGCCAGCGAGCGAGCTGATGTCGTTGCCGTCGATGATCGGGAACACGTAGCGCTTGCCGTGGACCTTCATGTAGATGAGGCCGGCGCTCGCAGCGATCGCGAGATCGTCGCGGACCTTGTACGCCACCGCGACGGTCGCCTGCGGCGCGACGATGTAGCCGTCGATCAGGTGGTAGTGCGTGACCGCGCCCTCGTCGAACGCCGCGCCCGTCGCGTTGCCGACGAACACCGCGGCGCCGGCGTAGAGCCGGTCCCGGATCGGGCCGCCCGCCGCGAGCATCGGGATGACGCCCATCGCGCGAGTGGGCTTGATCGGCGCGTAGTAGCCATTCGCCCCCGGCATCGCGCCGAGGAACTCGTCGCTGCGATCCCACGGCATCAGCTCGAACGACGTGTCGAGCAGCGAGACGCCGCCGGAGATGTAGAGCCGCCACTCGTCGGCGAGCACGAGGCCCGCCGGGTTGTGATAGAGCGCCGACAGCTCGTCGGGGCGGCCGATCACCGCGCCCATCGCGGTGCGCCGGACGCCGATCTCGGGGATGCCGAACCCGCCGGCCTCGACCGACGACGCGAGCATGGCAACGAGCGCGAGGGAGCGAAGGACAACCACGGTCACGGAGGTAACGCGGCACCGCCGAGGCGTCCATCTCCTTCGGTCGGGTGTCCGATCTTATTCGGCAGCGAATGTCAGATCTTATTCGACGCTGCGGCCAGCTCGCTCTGGATCATGCTCGGCGGCGGCAGCTTCGCGTCGCGAAATGCGCGCGCCATCGCGATCGGGCTGCCGTAGCCGACGAGCTTCGCGACGTCGGCGACCGCGGCATCGCGTGCCGCGAGTAGCAGCACGGCCATGCGCAGGCGCAGGACGAGCAGCGCATCGCGATAACCGCCGCCGATCCCGAACGCGGCCGACAGCTCCTTCGCGTCGCGGCCGACCTGCCGCATCGACATGTCGAGACTCCCCGCGAGCTGCTTGAGCGATGCGGTCGCGCCGTACTCGCGATAGAGCGGCTCGAGCGCCGACCACAGCCGGCGGAATCGCTCGGGCTCGTCATCGATCACGGTGCTCGTCACCGAACCCGCGACGACGCCGGCGCGTGCGAGCTCGTCGACGAGTCGCGCGAGCGCCGCGGCATCGGGCACGTTCTCGAGGAGCGCGCGCGTCGCGTCCCAGCACGCGTCCGGGATCGCGAGCGCGCCTGCATCGAGGCCGATCGGTACGCGCAGGTGCTGCGTCGCGATCCGCAGCTGCACGACGTCGACGCGTGGACCGTCGGTGCGAAACGTGCGCGAGTGCGTGCCGCGACGTTCCCATTCGTCGTCGGCGAGCATGAACGCGACGGGACCGTCGAGCTGCTCGCCGCGATCGGACACGTAGTGCCCCGCGAGCATGAGGAACAGATGACCGACGGGCTCGAGCTTTCCCGACGCTGCGGCGGCGAATCGCGTGTCGAACGCGAGCTGTTCTCGACGGACGAGCGTGCCGCGCACCGCGCGTTCGAACAGCAGCGTCGATCGCACCGAGGACGCCCCGATCCGGTTCTCGCTGGACGCGAGGAGCACGTCAGAATCCTACAGGAATCACCACTACCTACATCGATCGTAGGACGTCAAAACAGTGGTCGAGCTTGCGATTGCAAGACACGGTCGAACATCCAAACAAGCAATTCCTCGACGAGAACAGTCGATCAACTAGCGATCGCGCCTCGGGTTCTCGTCGCGAACGAAGAGCGAATTTACTGGCACGTACCCCACAAACCTTACTGCTTCATGCCTACATATCCGCTCACTTACGGTGGCCTTACCGTCGGGCTTCGTTCCGACACACGAGGGGCTACTCATGCAGAAGACGGCTTGGCTCTGTCTCGCGTTTGCAGTCGTCGGTTGCGCCGACGAGCCAGCGGAGGAATCGACCGATTCGGCCGAGGTCGCACGACTTCCCGACAGCGGTAACCCGTACACGCTCTTCGAGAGCCTCCAGGTACGGCCACTCGCCCTGTCGCCGAACGGCAAGCTGTTGTTCGCGGCGAACACGCCCGACAACCGGCTCGAGATCTTCCGCGTCTCCAACGGCAAGCTGACAAGTGTCGGCTCGGTCGCCGTCGGCCTCGAGCCCGTCGCCGTCGCGGCGCGCTCGAACGACGAGGTCTGGGTCGTCAACCACCTCTCGGACTCGGTCAGCATCGTCAAGCTCGACACAGCGGCGGTCGCGACCGTGACCCGCACGCTGCTCGTCGGCGACGAGCCGCGCGATATCGTGTTCGCAGGCGCGAACAAGAATCGCGCGTTCATCACGACCGCACACCGCGGCCAGAACACCGGCGACGCGTACGACCTGCAGACGGGCGGCATCGGTCGCGCCGACGTCTGGGTGTTCGACGCGAACAACCTCGGCGCCCCCGCCGGCGGTCAGCGCCTCACCAAGCTGTCGTTCTTCGCCGACACGCCGCGCGCACTCGCGGTGTCGAAGGACGGCTCGAAGGTCTACGCCGCGGCGCTCGCCTCGGGTAACCAGACGACGGCGGTCTCCGAGTACGCGGTCCACACCATGTACCCGAACGGCATGCCGGGCCCGGCGACGATCACCCTGCCGGGTGGCATCGTCGTCCCGCAGCCGCCGACCGGTCTCATCGTCAAGTTCAAGAACGGTCACTGGGTCGATGCGTACGGCACGATCTTCGACGCGTTCGTGAAGATCAAGCTGCCGGACAACGACGTGTTCGCGATCGACGCGAACGCGAACCCGCCGACGGCGGTCGCGACGGGCACCTACAAGGGTGTCGGTACGACGCTGTTCAACATGGCGGTCAACCCGGCGAACGGCAAGGTCTACGTCTCCAACACGGAGGCGCACAACGACATCCGCTTCGAGGGCCACACGCCCGGCTTCACGACGGTCCGCGGCCGCATCGCGGATAGCCGCATCACCGTCATCGATCCCGCCTCGGGCTCGGTCACGCCGCGCGACCTGAACCCGCACGTCGACTTCACGCAGGAAGGCAACGCCGCCGAGAAGGCGCTGTCGGTCGCGTTCCCGCAGGACATGGTGTTCTCGAGCAACGGCAGCAAGCTCTTTGTCGTCGCCCAGGGCTCCGGCAAGCTCGCCATCTACAACACCGCCGACATCGACGGCGGCACGATCACGCCGCGCCTCACCGATCAGGTGAAGCTCTCGGGCGGTGGCCCGACGGGCGTCGTCCTCGACGAGGGCGCGAACCGCGCATACGTGCTGACGCGCTTCAACAACAGCATCTCGATCGTCGACACCAAGACCAAGGTCGAGGTCTCGAAGGTCGCGATGTTCAACCCCGAGCCCGAGTCGGTCGTGAAGGGTCGCAAGTACCTCTACGACGCGAACCTGTCGTCGCAGCACGGCACGACCGCGTGCGCGAGCTGCCACATCGGCGGTGACAAGGACGAGCTCGCGTGGGACCTCGGTAACCCCGGCGGCATCCCGCTCACGATCACGAAGCTCGGCCAGAACGGCATCCTCGACGTCTTCACGATCGATCCCGCGATCATCTCGGCCCTGCTGCCGGCGTTCGCGCCGATCTTCAAGTTCAACATGCCGCTCAAGGGTCCGATGACGACGCAGTCGCTGCGCGGCCTCGCGAACCACGGCGCGATGCACTGGCGTGGCGACCGCAACGGCGCCATCCAGCAGACGGGCGCGCCGTTCATCGATCCCGCGACCAGCGCGCCGGTCGTCTCGCGGCAGCCCGACACGGGTCTGTTCGACGAGAACAAGGCGTTCAACTCGTTCAACGTCGCGTTCCCGGGCCTCAACGGCGCGGCCGCGGAGCTGAGCGCCGACGACATGCAGGAGTTCACCGACTTCATCCTGCAGGCGACCTACCCGCCGAACCCGATCCGCAACCTCGACAACTCGCTGACCGAGGAGCAGGCGCAGGGCCGCGCGTTCTACTTCAACCACGTGTCGACGCCGAACGGTGACGTCCAGCTGCCGTCGGACCGCTTCCACAACTGCGACGGCTGCCACACGCTGAACCCGACCGGCAACGCGGGCTCGACGACGAAGCCGGGCTTCTTCGGCACGGACGGCAAGCTGTCGTTCGAGTTCGAGACCCAGATCTTCAAGGTCCCGCACCTCCGCAACATGTACACGAAGATCGGCATGTTCGGCTCGTCGCCCGACTCGATCCAGCCGGGCACGATCATCCTGCAGCAGGGTCCCGCGCAGGACGCGGTCCGCGGCTACGGCTTCCAGCACGACGGCTCGCTCGGCACGCTCGAGCACTTCTTCACCGGCCAGGTGTTCCTGAAGGCCGTCGGCAACGTGACGCTCGCGGACGGCACGGTCGTCCCGGGCAACCCGTTCGGCATCCCGTTCGTCGACGCGAACGCGCTCGGTCAGGGCCAGGTCGTGTTCCTCGAGGATGGCGGCTTCGCGCTCCGCAAGGCGATCGTCGCGTTCATGATGGCATTCGACAGCAACGAGGCCCCGGTCGTCGGTCAGCAGATCACGCTGACCAAGACGAACGCGGCGACCGCGGGTCCTCGCCTTGACCTCCTCGAGCAGCGCGCGGCGGCCGGCGAGTGTGACCTCGTCGCGAAGTCGACGAGCATCCTCGGCGCCAATGGCGGCCTGCTCTACAACGGCACCGCGTGGCAGCCGGCCTCGGCCTCCCTGCCTCCGGTCTCGGACCAGGCGGTCCGCGGGCTCGTCGCGATCGGCCTCCTGCCGCCGACCACGTTCACCTGCGTCCCGCTCGGCTCGGGCCAGCGCATCGCGATCGACCGCGATGACGACGGCTTCGCCGACTGGGACGAGGTGTTCCGCGGCAAGGATCCGGCGAACGCGAACAGCCACCCGTAAGTCGTAAGCGTTCTCCCCCGAACGCCGCCGGCGGTGCTCCTGGCCCGCCGGCGTTTTCTTTTTCGGGAGCGAGCTAGAGCCCGAGCCCGAAACCGAGCCCGATCAACAAC
>JAEWJO010000457.1 GCA_023386455.1 Pseudomonadota bacterium
GACTGACCGCGACCGATGGCGAGTACCAGAACGTCACGGTGCCCGGCGTCGATCTGATCCTCGGCGGCCACCTGCACATCGTCACGAATCCGCCGAAGCTCCTGCCGAACGACGACGGCTCGACGTACTGCAAGACGCACGACTGCCAGACGCTGCTCGTCCACTCGGGCGCGTTCGCGAAGTTCGTCGGCCGGCTCGATCTCGTCGTTCGCGTCGGCGAGAACAACAACGACCCCGAGAAGCGCAGCCGCATCGTCTCGTTCGCGTACAAGAACCTGCCCGTCGACAAGACGATCCCCGAGGACGCCGACGTCGCGCAGCTGATGTGGCCGTACTCGGTCAGGCTCAGCCAGGAGATCGATCTGAACGGCGTGTTCGCGTACGTCGGTCCCGAGCTCAAGGCCGGCGACCCGGCGCTCTCGGGCGGTGGCCAGCCCGTCGCCCCGGTGAAGATCCTCCGTAACGATCAGGGCGGCGGCGACAGCCAGCTCGGCAACCTCGTCGCCCGCTCGATGCAGGTGCAGCAGGGCGTCGATGCCGAGTTCGCGATCACGAACTCGCTCGGCATCCGCGCCGACTTCGAGAGCGGCCCGCTGACGAACGAGCAGATGTTCAACGTGTTCCCGTTCGAGAACTCGATCACGGTCATGTACCTGTCGGGTCAGGAGGTGAAGGACACGCTCGACTTCATCGCCCGCCGCAGCGCCTCGCGTGGCTGCCGCACGCAGGCGCAGGTCAGCGGCATCACGTTCGACATGGTCTGCAAGAGCTCGACGTGCGACAGCCTCGACCCGTTCACCGGCCAGCCGGCGAGCGCGTGCGCGAAGAACATCTACCTCGGCGAGAACTGCCGCAACGGCCTGCCCGACGGTCCGATCGACCCGAGCAAGTGCGCACCGCTCTCGCTGACCGGCCTCTACCGCGTCGCGGTCAACGACTACATCGCCGGCGGTGGCTCGGGCTTCATCGTGCTGAAGCGCAACACCTCGCAGCAGAACACCGGCATTTCGCTGCGCGACGCGCTGACCGTGTACCTGAACAAGCAGGTGTCGTCGTGCTACGGCAAGGGCACCGACGTCCTCGTCGACCACACCGACCTGACGCCGACGTGCAGTACCGACGGTGACTGCCCGTCCGGCACGTGCGCTCCGCAGATGGGCGCCCTGCCGCGCACGTGCACGAAGCGGACGATCAAGGCTCGCTGGGGCCAGATCTCGTGTCTCGATCCGTCGATCGAGGCGCATGACGGCCGCATTCGCCCGGTGTTCGAACCGTGAGGAGCACCATGAACCGATACCTCCTGTGCCTCGCTCCGCTCCTCGCCGCTCCGGCGTGTGTCGACACGCGTGACGCGATCACCGGGACGCAGTCGCTGAGGATCGAGCTGAAGACGCCGGCCGGCGACAGCATGAACCCGCTGACCAGCTACACGGTCACGGTCGACGTCAGCGCGCTCGGACCCGAGGGCGAGCTCGACACGTCTTACAACAACCAGGTCCAGGTCTACGTCAACTTCCTCGGCACGCTGACGCCGTACCTCGGCTCGCCGCCGCTCGCGCAGATCCAGATGGCCGCGGGCAAGGCGACCAACCAGACGATCATGCTGCCGCCGGTGTTCGGTCCGGCGACGCTGTGGTTCGACGACGGCGGCGCCGAGAACCCGACGTTCGCGTCGGGCGCGTCGCCGACGCTCTGGTACCGCGATCCCTTCATCGACGACATCCAGCGCCCTCCCGACGAGACGGCGCTCGACGTGCTCTCGAAGTCGCCGCTCGAGACCAAGCAGGTGACGGTCCGCGCGTCGCGCCACGGCGCCAACGGCCGGCTCGTCGTCACGAGCGTGTTCGCGCAGGGCTACACGGTCTCCGACGTGCTGTGCGGTGCAGGCGGGGCGCCGCCGTGCTCGGTCGCGCCGAACCCGGGGCTCACGCCGCCCGCGCCCGGCTACGACCACAAGATGGTGTTCTCGTTCTCGGCCGCGCGCGACGAGAAGGGCCGCGTGATCCAGGAGGGTCAGGTGATCGACGGCTTTGCCGGCGGCGTCAGCGAGTTCAACGGTCTCACCGAGATCGGGTTCCCGCAGACGTTCGTCGAGGGCGACGTCGACGTGAACCCGGCGCGCATCCCGGCGCCCCAGCAGCTCGACGTGTCGTGGTTCACCGACAAGTTCATGTTCGAGCGCAACGAGGCCGCGCCGATCGCGATCGTCAACGCCAAGGTCTGCGAGCTCGACGACGACTACGCGACCTACAAGCAGTGGAAGATCGATCCGTCGGGCACCGGCAACAACTGCACGGGCCGCAACGTCATCAACGTGATCTCGACGGGCGTCGTCGCGACCGATCCCGCGACGCTCGTCGGCCAGACGCTGCCGCGCGTCGTCGGTGTGCTGCGCCCCGTCAACATCGGCACCTTCAACGTCTGGATCATCTATCCGCGGAGTGCCGCGGATCTTCAGTTGCAATAGAGGACTCATGCGCTCTCGTCTTTTGTTCCTGATCGCCGGCGCCGCTCTCTGCACGCCGATGTCCGCTCTCGCGCAACCTGCCGATCCGCCCCCGGCCGCGGAGCCCGCCGCACCTGCTGCCCCCGGCCTCGACGAGGCGAAGGTCAAGGAGATCGTCGACCGCGAGCTCGCTCGCGTCCTCAACGAGCGCGCCGCGAAGGACGCGGCCGATCGCGCCGCGAAGGAGCAGGCCGACAAGGAAGCGGCGGCCGCCGACAAGTCGGGCCCGAGCGACCTCGAGGGCTCGAGCGGCCTCATGGACACGCGCATCGCGTTCACGGTCTCGAACGAGAACGTGCTCGTGAAGCCCGGCGAGACGATCCCGAGCGTTCCCGGCTGGCGCTTCGGCGTGCCGAACTCGCTCGGCGTCCTGTTCTTCGACAACTACGACACGCGCTACAGCGGCTTCGAGACGCTCAGCCACGCGGTCGCGTATCGCCGGTTCCACAAGGACCACTTCGATGCCGAGGGCGCGCTCGTCTTCCGCATCAACGAGATCAGCGAGCGGACGCTCGAGCTGTCCGATGCGGGCACGTACATCACGCTGTCGAACTGGAAGGATCCGTCGCACAAAGATCCGACGCGCATCTCGCTGACCGCGTTCCCGGTCAGCTCCGATCGCATGCGCCTCGGTTACAGCTACCGCCTGTCGTGGGGCGGCAGCCCCGAGTACCGCCGCGTGACGTCGCGCAACGCGACGCCGGGCCTGAAGCTGCAGTACGACACGCGCAACATGTACGCGTTCGTCGGCGCGAAGACCGCGATCGTCCTCGATCGCGCGACCGCCGAGGAGCATGCCGAGCACGCGTTCCTCGCGGGCGCCGGCGTCGATCCGACCGACATGGTCCGCATCGAGGTCAACGGCGGCTACTTCAACCGCGGCAACAACGAGCTCGTCGACGTGAACACCCAGGCGGTCCAGCTGTTCGGTGCCTCGGCGCAGATCGCGCTGCACAAGGGCATGCCGGTCCAGTCGTCGGTCGACTACAAGCTCTACAAGAACAACAACGAGCGCGTCAGCGGCCTGTTCAACCCGGTGAAGTACCCGGGCGGCCTGTCGTGGCTCGCGATGGCGGAATTCACCGCACTCGGCCAGACGCTGAAGGATCCGGACAAGACCGGGTCGACGACGATCCAGAAGGGCTACGCCGGCGACCTCAACGTTCGCGTGATGATCGACCGCTTCCGCATCCGGTTCGACGCCAGCATGCGCACGCTCGCGTTCATCCTCCACAGCCAGCCGAGCCTGCCGACCTACTCCGACTTCCCGGACGACTACAAGACGGCGCCCGACTACTTCGCCGCGCTCGGCGTCGACCGCAACTGGAACGACTTCCTGACGCTCGGCCTCATCTTCGGCGTCGACAAGCCGGCGACCCTGACCTCGACCAAGGGCATCCCCGGTGCCGCGACCGGCGAGGCGGGCGAGTCGACCGCGGTCATCCGCAACAACAACATCGACACCCTGATCACGATCCTCCCGGTCGGCGAGAAGGCGGTCCCGCAGTTCGCGCTGAAGGGCACCGCGAAGCTCGACTTCGGCCGGATCTACTCGGCCGTCCTCGAGGTCTTCTACAGCTACGACGGCAACGTCACGCGGTACGCGCGGGTCGACGAGGGCAACACCGAATCGCCGTTCGCGTTCGTGTTCGGAAACTTCAACCAGCTCGGTGTGAACGCGACTCTGCAAGCGCGTTTCTAGGCGTCGGGATGTCGACGTGAACGGCCTTTAGCCGTCTCACGAAACTTTCTGACTCGCTCGAGCTTTACTCCCGGTAGCGAGGGTTACCATCCGTCCTCGCCATGAAGTCCGGCCCCCGATCGAGCTCGATCATGAGCTACCTGGCGCGACTCGTCGCCAGGATCGTAAGGGGAATCAAGACCCTGGGCCCGGCCGCGATCGCGCTCGGCTGTCAGGGGCCGAAGGTCGAGAAGATCGACCAGGCGCCCGCGGCGGTCGTGGCGCCGGCGCCCTCGCCCTCGGATGACGAGCCGCGCGCACTCGGGAACTTCAACATCACGTTCTACTACGTGGTCGGTGAGGACGACGTGAAGCCGAAGCTTCCGGCCGTCGCGGTCGCCAACGACAACGAGCCGACCGCGCTCGCGGCGATCGCGCCCTCGGACCAGGTCACCCTGTACGAGCCGAAGGCCTGCACGCCGATCGCGGACGTCACCCCCGAATTCGAGTCACAGCTGATCCTCCAGGGAACCGGCAAGCTCCGCAACGGCAGGGTCGTCAACATCTGGGGCGCGTGCAGCTGCCCGAACAAGCCCTGCTTCAAGGTCACCGAGAGCAAGTGGGGAACCGGCGGTAGCGGACGGCCGCTGGAGCCGTTCCGGACCGTCGCGGTCGACCGCAAGGTCGTGAAGCTCGGCTCGCTGCTCTACATCCCGGTCCTCGAAGGCCGGACGATGCCCGGCAGGCCGCCGCATGGCGGCTATGTCCACGACGGCTGCGTCGTCGCCGACGACACCGGGGGTGGCATCGACGGCCACCAGCTCGACCTGTTCGTCGGCCGCAAGAGCTACTACGCGGCCATGTCCTGGCGCGGCGGCAGCCACGCCTGGGCGCGCCACGTGCCGGTGTACGACGGCAGCAAGATCTGCCAGCGCAAGGGCCGCAAGGTCAGCCGCAAGTCCGGCGCGATCTAGCGAGCGAGGTGCGGCGCGGCCGGGCCGGGCGAGGCCGAGCCGGTCGCGTCCGAGCCACCGGCCGCGGCGGCCGGCTTCGCCGGCTCGGGCCGGGTCACGGGCTTCGGCGCGGCCTGATCCGGAGCCGTCGTGATGACCGGCTTGGCCTCGTCATCCTCGGCCGTCGACACGGTCGCGACGAAGCCGAGCAGACCGGTGAGGATCAACACGACGCCGACCGTCGACAGGATCTGCGCGTTCGAGCGACAGCTCGTGTCGCCGCGCATCATCTGGTCGCAGTCGGCACCGGTGTTGCCGACCGCGGAGATCACGATACCGCCGACGAGCGCACCGCCCTCGGCGAGCTTCGCGTACTGGCGATGCTTCGCGTTGTGCGGGAAGCAACCGATCATCGACAGCGAGACCAGCAGTGCAACAGCGGCGCGCATCATGGGGTGCTCGGTTGTAGCTCATTCGCCGCTCGCCAATCGATAGACTCGTGCTCACCGGCTCGCGCTGCAATTCCTGCATCGTGTGAGCAACTCGAGTAGCCACCTTGCGCGTCGAGGCCTTACGCATCGAAAGCGCGCGGCTGCAGTTCTCACTCGTCGTCCCACGTGTCGCGTCTGTCGCAGCTCGTCAGTGTGGCAAAGGTCGGCTGCCGACGATCGCCCGATCGGATGGACGCTGCGCGAACGCGATCGCGCCGACGCTCGACCACGCCGGATCGAGCGCGATCGTGCGCGAGCCCTTCGTGCCGGCCGCCGCCACCTTCTCGAGCCGGCGCACGACGCGATCACTCGCGAGCGTCTCGCCCGCGTTCTCGCCGTGCGTGACCTTCGTGCGGGTTCCGTCCTGATAGATCGCGACGAGCACGTCGGCGTCCGCGGGTGCGGTCGCCTCGATCGTGATGGCGGACTTCTGCCACGTCGCGGTGGCGGCGATGAGCTGCTGCCTCGGCGCGGACGCGATCGCGCGCAGCACGCGCGTGGTGTGCGAGCCGACGAGCCCGACCGTGCCGCCGACGACGAGCTCGGGCGTGTACACGCGATCGTCACCGAGCGACGCCGCGTACTGACGCTGGCGCTCGGTCCACGCCGGCGATGCGTACGGATCGGGCCAGCCGAGGTCGTCCCAGTAGTCGACGTGGAACGCGAGCGGCGCGAGCGGCCGCTTGCCGACCGCGCCGTCCTTCGCGAGCTTGTCGAGCAGGGCCTCGGCAGGTGGACACGAGCTGCAGCCTTGCGACGTGAACAGCTCGATCACGAGCGGTGCCTCGTCGGCGCGTGGCTGGCTGGAAGCAGTCGTGCAGCCGAGGAAGAGCAGGGGGAGGCCGAACGCGAACGGTCGCATGCCGACGTCTACGCGCGACCACGGCGGAGGTTACGAGCCGCGCAGGGCCTTCACGATCTCCTCGCGCACCACCTGCGCGAGAT
>JAEWJO010000311.1 GCA_023386455.1 Pseudomonadota bacterium
GCGTCGAGGCGCGGGCGGCCTCCATGCGCGGCGGCGTCTTGCGGACGACGGGCGTCGCGGCCGGCGGCGTCACGCGATCGAGCGGATCGGTCGGCGTCTGCGGATCGAGCGCGGCGTCGCGCTGGCCACTCTTGCCGCGCGGCGGAGGTGGCGGGAGGCGCGGCTGTTCCTCGGTCTGCGGCTCGAGAGCCGCCTGCAGCTCGGCCGATAGCTCGTCGACCTTGTTCAGGCGCTTCTTCGGATCGAACGCGAGCGCGCGGATCATCACCTGGACGAACGGCTTCGGCACGCCGAGCGGGATCAGCGCGTCGCGCACGTGCTCCTCGGCGTGGCGGCGCTTCTTGTAGCCGGCGTAGACGTCCTCGTCGGCGAAGATCGCCTTGCCGGAGATCATGTAGATCGCGACGCACGCGAGCGAGTAGATGTCGGTCGCCGGCGACACCGGCTGACCCGCGAGCTGCTCCGGCGCGGCCCAGCTCGGCGAGTACATCGCGAGCTTCTGACCGGCGACGATCGCGGTGTCCTCGGCGCGCTGCTCCTTGTCCTTGTCGGTATCGGCCTGCCACTTCGCGATGCCGAAGTCGGCGAGCTTCGGCAGGCGGTTCGCACCGACGGAGCCGAACAGGATGTTCTGCGGCTTGATATCGCGATGGACGATGCCGAGCGCGTGCGCCTCCGAGAGCGCGGCGCACATCGCCGCCGTGATCCGCACGGTCTCGACGAGCGTCTGCTTGCCCTGCTCGCGGATGATGTTCGAGAGCGTGCCGCCGTTCATGTACTCGCACACCTGCAGCGGCATGCCGGCCGCTTCCTTCGAGCCGAGGTGACCGAAGTCGTAGATGCGCAGCGTGTTCGGGTGCGTGAGCCGCGACAGCGCGAATGCTTCCTGGACGAAGTGCTCGTAGCTCGTGCGGCCGACGCCGGAGTCACCGCCGAGGCCGGAGAAGATCTTGATGCAGACCGGACGCGACAGGCGCTCGTCCTGGCCCTTGTAGACAACGCTGTGGCCACCGGAACCGATCTGCTCGACGACGCGGTACCGCTCGAGTACCACGTCCCCGATCTTGATCTCCGGAGCCTTTGGCGGAGGCGCCTTTGGCGCACTGGGCATCAAAATAATCCTACTGGATCGCCAAGGTGAACGCGACGGGCGGGGGGCGTCGCCGCGTCCACGTCATCGGCCGTGATCAGGCAGGGGCCGACGTCGACCGGCACCCGGATCCGCGCCGGGGACCCAGTTGCGCATGCGATGGACTTTACACATGCTATTGGACTGACGGTGAGTCCCAAGAGCCTGGTGCTGTCTGCCGCTGCGATCGCGGTCCTCGCGATGGGCGTGTACCTGTTCGTGCAGGTGCGCTCGACGCCGGCGCAGGCCTCGGGCAGCGCCTCGACGCACGCACCGCCGCCGCGCGAGACGATCGCTCCACCGACGCCGCGACCGCCGTCGCCGTCGCCGTCGGGCGTGCAGGCCAAGCACTCGACGCCGGCGATCACGACGCCGCAGAGGACGCCGGACCCCGGGCTCGATCCGGTCGAGCCGACCGAGGCCGATCGCAAGGTCGATCTCAAGAGCGACAACCTGATGGATCAGGCGAACAAGGCGTACGACCGCCAGGACTTCGACGAGGCGATCCAGATCGCGGGCAAGCTGCTCGCGAAGGACCCGACGAACGTACGCATGCTGCGCATCATGGTGTCCGCCTCGTGCATCCAGGGCGACCCGGCGATCGCGCAAGCGCATTACGAGAAGCTGCCGAAGTTCGATCGCGAGCAGATGAAGCAGCGCTGCGACCGCTACGGCGTCACGTTCAAGGACCCGTAGCGTCCACGCAGATCGCGGGAAGCGTGCGCTGGCGCTCGGCGTCCGGCATTCAGCGTCGTTCGCCCAGGGCCTCCCGTAGCCTCCGGCGCGTGGTTATGGTACGCGCACCTCTGATGTCCACTCTCGTCGACCAGATCGGTCAGCCTCCCAAGCGCGAGCCCGTGATCACGGATTGCGTCGAGCTCATCGACGCGCAGGTGAAGCAGAAGGGCCTGGTGATCAAGGCCGCGTACTCGACGATCAAGGCGATCAAGAAGAAGTTCGTCTGGGAGACCGTCGACTCGCTGCTCGACGAGTGGTTGAACAAGCTGCAGCCGCACTACGACAAGTGGGCCGCGAACAAGTCGAGCTCGCTGTCGGACTTCCTCGTCGCACGCTCGGACGATGTGGCCGAGGATCTCCTGAGCGTCACCGACGCCCGCGCGGAGAAGACGTCGCACGGAACCGCGAAGAAGATGTACGGCAAGATGCGGGACGGCGCGAAGAAGAACGTCGTCGAGGCCATTCCGGACCTCGCGAAGCTGATCGAGAAGCACGTCGCGCTCTGAGCGCGGACGTTCGCTACTGCTGATCGAGCAGGTACACCATCAGGTAGCCCTCGGCCGTGCGGCGTGGGCCCGGTGCACCGGACATCAAGCGGAAGTCGGCCGCGAGCTGGCGGCGGTTGTAGCTGCGGTAGAGCGCCATCGGATCGATCTCCTTGGCGTGCTCGAGGTCCTCGATCTGGCGGCCGAGGATCTCGGCGGCCCAGGCCGGGCTCGCCGCGCTGATGTGCTGCTGCTGCATCGCGCGGCGGAGCGTCGAGAGCTCCTCGCTCGTCATGTTGAACAGGAACTCCTCGAACGCGGCGCTCTCGTCGGCGGACATCCCGTCGCGGCCGAAGAACTCGAGGACGTCGGGGCTGCAGTCCTCGGTGACGAGGCGGAACGTCTCGGTCGCACCGAGCAGCGTGCCGTACGCGGTGTTGATGCGGTTGCGCGCGTGCCACGCCGACTCGAGCAGCGGCGCGAAGTCGTCGATCTCGAGCGCGGCGTCGTCCCAGACCGTGATCAGCTGGTCGGCGGCGCGCTGCTTCGTGCGGCGCGAGACGTCGGGCTTGCGGAGCAGCGCGAGGAACAGCTCCTCGGCGAGCAGCGTGTAGATCGACTGCGCGACCTCCTCGCGGAGCTCGTGCGTCATCTTCACCGCGGTCGGCACGTCGTGGAGCGCGCCGGTCGCCTTCACGAAGCCGCGGAGGAAGTTGATCTTCGTCAGCAGGTGCGTGCGGGACAGCGTCGCCTTGAGCGGCAGGACGAGGTCGCCCGAGAGTCCGTCGATCGAGCAGAGGTGATCGATCAGGGTCGACTCGTCGCGCGCCTCGCCGCCGAGCGCGGTCGGCCGGCGCAGCGGGCGCTGGCGATCGAGGAGCTCGGAGGTCGCGCGCAGCTCGGCGATCAGGCCCTGCAGGATCGCCGCGTCCTGGGGCGAGCGAGACGCGACGGCCTCCATCGCCTGGGCCACCAGCTCGGACTCGTGTCGATCGAGGACCGAGACCGCGAACGCCTGTGCCGTCTGCGACGACAAGCCCATGCCACTAGAAGCTAGCACGGCACCCGAGGAGGTTGCCTCCGCCGGAGGAGCCGGTGGGTTCGTGGGAGTACGTCCTGGATACGACACGTTCACGGCTCGGGAAGTAGTAGCTCAGCTTGGCGTGAGGCGGTCAATCGGCATTGTTCTCAGCAAGTCCCCGCTCACGCCTGCGCTTCAGGTAGAACCGGATGGCGAACGCCCCCACGGCTACCACGATAACGAGGCCGATGACGAGGTCGAATTGTTTTAACTTGTTGGCCACTGCCTCCCAGTGCTCACCCAGGTAGTACCCGAGGAAGATCAAAAAGGATCCCCACAGGGTCGAGCCCAGGAACGTCTGGAGCAGGAACGACTTCAGCGGCATACGGGCGACGCCCGCGGGCAGCGAGATGATGTGACGGATGACCGGGACGAGGCGGGCAAAGAAGATCGTGGCCTTGCCGTGCTTCGCGAACCACTTCTCGGTCTTCTCGATGTCGTGGGCCCGGATGAACACGTACTTGCCGTAGCGGAGCAGGAACGGCTTGCCGCCCGCGGCGCCGATCCAGTAGCAGAGCCCCGAGCCCGCGAGCGCGCCGACGCTGTTGATCACCAGCACGACGGGCAGGGAGAACACTCCCTTGAATGCGAGGTAGCCCGCGAACGGGAACACGAGCTCCGACGGAATGGGCAGGAGAGTGCTCTCGAGCGCGACGAGCAGGAACAGGCCCGGATAGCCGACCGTGCCGACGATGTCCTGGAGAAATTGCGCGAACTCGTGCATCGCTAGACCCCGGTCAAGAACGAGAAGTAGCGCTCGGGAAAGTCGTTGAAGGCCATCTGGGCACCGCACTCCGGGCAGGTCATCGGCGGAGGCTGTAGCGCGGCGAGCTGCGATGCGCTCGTGATCGCGTCGATCAGGAGCGATTCTTCGCGACCGCAGGCGTCGCAGGCGTAGGGGGCGAAGAACGAGGCCACCTTCGCGGTGCCGCGCGTCGCGATGATCATGTTGAGCTGATGCACGATCACCTCGGCCACCCGACGCAGCTCGAGCTTCACGCCCTGCTGGGTCGCCGCCGCCTGCATGCGGATCCAGTCGCGCACGCCGAGGGAGTTGATGAACGTGATGCCTCCGAGGTCGAGCGCGAGCCTGCCGCCCTGGGCGCGCGACAGGAGGCTCATCAGTCCGGCGGTCTCGTCGATCGCTCCGGAGAGCACGAGCTGATCGCCGCGTGTCTCGACGGTCATCCTGCCTTGAGTCTCGGTCACGGGCTTCGCTCCACGAAGACGTTGTACGACGAAACGGGTGTGCGCTCGCTCGGCGGGTAGCGGACATCGATCAACGCGATCACCTCCGTGCGCTTGCCGGGGCTCAGGTTGAACACCATGTGATCGCACGAGCGGTAGCTGAGCGAGATGCCCATGCCGGCGCCCGCACCGGTCTCGCGGATGTCGCTCTTCGCGAGCGCGCCGAGGACGGTGTCCCGATCGAGGCTGCCGAACTGGTCGCTCACTTCGACGGCGAGATAGCGCGCATCGCAGCCCCAGCGCAATCGCACTGCATGCCTGTCGTCGAGCACCATCTCGCTATCGCGCGGGGTCTCCTTGCGCGTGCGATTCCCCTGGGCATCGACGGGAGCGTTGTGGACCGCGTTCGACAGCAGCTCGTCGGCGACGAGCATGGCCATCGACGCGACGCGCGCGCTCTGACCCGACGTCCGGATGTCGTCGGCGAGCTGCGACACGAGGTGATGGCGCTGGCTCGCGCGGCCCAGCTGATGCGCGCGCAGCTGCGTGCCCCACAGCAGGTACTTCTCGGCGCCGAACAGGTCGCCGCGCACGAGCTTCTGGACCGTGATCGTCAGCTCCTCGGCAAGGACCGGCATCGGATGGACGAGCAGGTTCGTCACCGCGCCGAGCGCGAGCACGTGCGGGAGCTCGCGGCTCGCGCTCTCGCCGAGCAGCGTCATCGCGGCCTCGACCCCGGCGGTCTTCGCGGCGGCGAGGAACGCCTCGCCCTGGTGCGTGGTCGCGGCGCTGCCATCGACGACGACGAGCAGCGGCGTCGCGTGCTGGAGCAGGCGCATGCCCTGATCGAGCGTGTCGGCGATGTCGATCCGGTAGCCGGTGCCACCGAGGATCCGCGTGATCGTCCGCTGGGTCTTGCGGTCCGGGTGGACGATGAGGATCGACGTATCGCGCACGCGATCGCCACCCTAACACGGCCGTCGTCGGGCCGCGCCGCCGTACAGCGTCGGCTCAGCGCGCGATCATGCGCTCGTACACGGCGCCGAGCGAGTCGGCGAGCACCGCGAGATCCGCGGACGCGCGCTCGAGGTCGCTCGTGCCCTGGATCGGATCGCCGACGGCGAGCACGGCGACCGGCCGACCGCCGACGAGCACCGGTGCCGCCGCCGGGTTCAGCGGCCCCGAGAGCGCGCGCGCGAGCGCGTCCTGCGCGGGACCGATCGGCGCGTACACCGCGACGACGCGCGACTCGACCGCGCGCTGCACCGTCGATGGCGACGCGAGCGGGATCGAGACGGTCTCCGGCGCGGTGACGCCGTGGCCGCGATACCCGATCGCGTTCGTGTCGCGCACGGCGAGCACGATGCCCGAGAGCCAGCGCGTCGCGACGTACGCGAGCACGAGGTCGGTCGCGGCCTCGCGCGTCGTCGCGTTGTCGAGATCGACCTTCATCGCGGTGAGCGACATCGGCTTGGGCGCCGGTCGCTTGATGACATTCGTCACGGTGATCGCCGGCGACGACAGGACATTCGGCGTGGCCGTCCGGCTCGGTATCGGAATCTGCCCGCTCTGCGATGGATCCTTCGCGACGCGGACGTCGTCGAGATCGGTCAGCGCGAGCCGGACGCTCTCGGGATCGAGCGCGTCCATGTCGGGCATCGGCGGCCTCGCCACAGGCGCCGTGATCGCCGCGGGCCTGTCGCCGACGCCGGTGTCGAAGTCGATGTCGAACTCGCCGGTATCGGGGTCGCCGTACGCGTCCGCGACGAGCTTCTCGATCCGGAACGCCGGCGCGACGATCATCGTGATCTGCGCGCGCATCGCCCGCTCGAGCGTCGCGCGCAGCGCGGGCGCCGGATCGCGGACGCAGACGATCACGACACCCTTGCTGGATTTACCGATCGGTAGCGCGCACGACGCACGGCCGAGCTCGGCGGAGATCATCGATGCGAGCGTCTCGTCGCGGCCATCGAGATGCTTGGAGAGCGCGCACGGGACGCCGTGCAGCTCGCCCAGTGCGCGCGAACCATCATCGACCTCGATCAGACCCTGGTCGATCAGGTACGAGCACAGCCGCGTGCCGTCGGGTCGATTCGCAAGCGCACGCGTCAAGTCCGCCTGGCGCAGCTTCCCCTGCTGGACCAAGAGCTCCCCGATGCGCATCGAGCTTCCATCTTGCCACAAGCGACACAGCTCGATCACCGCTGTTCCAGCCGGGGAACGCTCCTTGCAACTTCATGGCCCGAGGAGTTTCCCTATGCGCGCACGCGACGTGATGACGGCGGAGCCAACGTGCTGCACGCCCGACACGAGCCTCGAGGCCGTCGCCCGGCTCATGCTGGATCTCGACTGCGGTGCGATCCCGGTCGTCGGCGATCTCGCCGCGAAGTTCCCGATCGGGATGATCACCGATCGGGACATCATCATCCGCGCCGTCGCCGCCGGGCTCGACCCGCGCGAGCTGCCCGCGCGCGAGGTCATGACGCTGCCGGCGATCACGATCATCGGCGAGACGCCGCTCCCGGACGTGCTCGTGAT
>JAEWJO010000497.1 GCA_023386455.1 Pseudomonadota bacterium
GCGCGATGTCGTCCTGACCGTGGACGATCACGAGCGAGACCGGGTTCGCGATCACGACCCGCCACGGCGGCGGCAGCATCTGGATCGCGAGCGTGATCGCCGACAGGCCGAGCCCCGTGATCGTGCCGGCGACGGCGCACGCGATCGGCCGGCGCTCTGCCGCGTCGGGCGGCGGCGCTTCGTCGTCGAAGAACCCGCGGACGAATGGCGGGAAGTACCAGCCGAACGGCAGGCCGAGCCGCGCGAGCACGTGCTGGTGCGTCTCCTGCGAGTGCTCGCCGCGCCACAGGACCTGGCCGTCCTGGACGACCTCGCCGGTGTACATGCACGTGCCGCCGAAACAGTCGACATGGACGTAGCCGAACGGCTTGCCGGCGAACCGTCTCGACAGCGCGGGCAGCGCGGTCATGACGCCCTCGAGCACGATCTCGTACGCGACGTTGTCGTCGACCGGCAGCGCGCCCGGGAACATCTCGCGCGCCTCCTCGAGGTCCGTCGTCAGCACGCCGGCGATCATCGCGTCGTACGGCGCGGGGAGATGCTTCACGACGACAAGCGGCAGCTCGGCCATCGCGGTCGCGAGTGCGGCCGCGTCGCCGTGGCAGGGGGCGATCGCGCAGCGGAGCTGAAAGCTCACGACTACTCGAGATCGAATGCGTAGAGGATGCCGCGGTTCGACATCACGAACAGGCGCCCGTCGCCGGTGATCGTCGGCTGTGCCGAGACGCCGTCGCCGGGGTCGAAGTACTCGAGCGTCTCGCCGGTCTTGCGATCCGCGACGAACAGGCCGGCGCTCGCGAGCGAGTACACGATGACGTCGCTGTAGATCACCGGGTCGGCCGGCTCGCCGCCGCCGCGCGCGCCGACGCGCCACACGATGTTGCCGCCGAGATCGAGCGCGTACGTGCCGAGGTCGGCGACCGAGACGTAGAGCGTCTTGCCATCGCTGGCGATGCCGCCGACGTTGCCGGTCGAGCTCGGCATCGACGCGTCCCAGAACGGCACGCGCCACTTCACGAGGCCCGTCAGCTTGTCGATCGCGTAGACGCCACCGGAGGACGAGGCCGCATAGACGGTCCCTTCCATCACGATCGGCGTCGCGTCGACGTCCATGAAGCGGTCGGCGTCGGCCTTGAGCGAGGTCGACCATGCGACCGACCCGGTATCGCGGCGCAGCGCGACGAGCGTGCCGTTCGAGAAGCCGGTGTAGGCGAGGTCGCCGTCGATCGTGACGCCGGCGTGGCCGCGCAGCGTGTACTCCTCGGGAGTCTCGCTCTTGTACTGCCACTTGAACTTGCCGGTGATCGCGTCGACCGCGACGACCTGGTCGGCCTCGTTCGAGAAGATGATCAGATCGCGCGTCGACGACGGCGTCTGGCCGATCGGGCCGCGGCTCTGGTAGCGCCACTTCTCCTGGCCGGTCTGCGCGTCGAGCGCGACGAGGAAGCCGTCGTTCGTGCCGACGTAGAGCATGCCGCGATCGACGAGCGGCGCGGTCACGACCGAGCCGAGCTGCTTGCGCCAGCGAACCGCGCCGTTCGACGTACGCAGCGCGTAGAACCAGCCGCGCGCCGAGCCGATGTAGAGCGTGTCGGCCCAGATCGCCGGCGACGCGAACTCCTGCGGCGTCACCTCGGTCGTGCGATCCGCGGTCTGGAACTTCCACTTGAAGCTCAGCCGGTCCTCTCCCGGAGACTCGCGCTCTTCGGCGCTCACCGCGTCCGCGTGCTGCACGGGCACGCGTGCGCACCCGGCGGCCGAGGCCGCGGCAACGATCGATGCGAGCGCGAAGCGATTCACGACCCGAGACTCGCGAGGCGTTCGTCGATGAGCGTCGGCAGCTCGGAGCTGTCCTTGCCCTCTTCCTTCGCCTGTTCGAGGGCCGTCTTCGCCTCGGCGGTCTTGCCGAGCAGCGCGAGCATGCGGCCCTGGTGGTAGAGCGCGTACGCGTGGCGCGGGCCCTGCGCGTCGGGCTGCATCGCCTGGAACGTGGCGAGCGCCTCCTCGAGGCCCTTCTGGCGTGCGGCCGCGTCCTTCTCGGCGTGCGCCTTCGTCTCCTGGGCGATGCCGAGACCCTCGCGGGCGAGCACGCCGTCGAGACCCTTGGCGCCCTGCGCCTTCTTGTACTCGGCGATCGCCTCGTCGACCTTGCCCGCCTGCAGCAGGAGCGAGGCCTTGTACGCGCCGCCGCCGGCATCGGTGCCGTTCTTCACCATCGCGTCGAGCACGGCTTCCGCGCGCTCCTTGGCGTTCGCGAACGTCGGCTCCTTCGCCTTCGGGTCGGGCTCGACACCCGGCGGCCGCACCTGACGGTCGGCGACCTCGAGGACCTTCGCGAGCTTCGCGGTGTTCTTCTCGCGGCCGCGCTCCTTGAAGTAGCGGACCGTGAACACGGCCACGAGCACGACGGCGGTGATGCCGAGCGCGATCGCGATCTTCTTGACGTGCGGGATCAGACGCTCGACGAGGGACTCACCTCCGACCTGCATCGGTTTCGGGTCGAAACCGGGCTTGGCGGAGGGAGCAGACTTGTCGTCCTTTTTGTCGGTCTTGTCGGCCACGGCGATCGGCGATGTAGCACAATTCAGGGGTTTGGTGGCTTTGACCTCGCGCCCCGCTCTGCTGTTGCCCGTGATCTTCTGTGCGGTTTCTGCGCCCGCACACGCGGAGGGCGAACGTGCGCTGTCCGTGGGCCTGGGCTGGGCCACGTTCTCGACTCCCGGCGAGATGGCTCCGAACAGGGAGCCGACCACGGTGACGCCCGAGATCGGAGGCACGCTGGGGGTCAGCTACGAGCACGCGATCGGCTCGGACTTCTCGCTGCGCGCGGAGAGCGCTGGAAATCTGTTCTACGGCGGCAAGAGCAAGGACGACAGCGCGCTCTCGTACGCGCTCCTGGGCGACGCGGGCATCACGTTCCGGTTCGACGTCCTCAAGTACGTGCCCTACGCGTTCGCGGGCGTCGGCGGCGTCGTCACCTGGGGCGGCCCGATCGACAGCAACGCGCAGCTCGTGCTCGCGCTCGGCGGCGGCCTCGACGTGCTCGTCGATCGCTCGAAGTCGTGGGGCATCGAGGGCCGGCTCGTGTCGTTCGGCGGCGATGTCACGATCTTCACGTTCGGTGTCCGTGCGACGTCGCGCTGGGGCTATTTCTGAGCCCGCGCCGCTAGTCGTCCTTGTGGCGGTCCTTGCGGGCCTTCACGAACAGCCGGATCGGCGTGCCCTTGAAGCCGTACGCCTCGCGCAGCCGGTTCGCGATGAACCGCTTGTAGCTCGGCGCGAGACCCTCGGGCGAGTTCGCCCACAGGATGAACGTCGGCGGCCGGATCGCGCCCTGGGTGATGTACTTGATCTGGATCGCGCGGCCGTGGTGTAGCGGCGGCGGCATCTCCTCGATCACGTCGGCGAAGAACCGGTTGAGCTGCGCGGTCGGGATACGCCGGCGATGCTCGGCCGCGACCTGCTCGACCGTGTCGAGCAGGCGATCGACGCCGTCGCCGCGCTGGGCGGACAGCATCACGGTCGGCGCCCACGTGAGGAAGTGGAACGTGTCCTTCGTCAGCTCCTTGAGCGCGGACTTCTTGGCTTCGCCGGAGACGAGGTCGCTCTTGTTGAGCGCGAGGACGAGCGCGCGGCCCGCCTCCTCGATCTTGCCGGCGATGCGCGCGTCCTGCTCGGCCGGGCCGATGCCGGCGTCGATGACGAGCACCGCGACGTCTGCACGCTCGATCTGGCCGAGCGCCATCGACACCGCGATCTTCTCGATCTCCTCGTCGATCTTCGCCTTGCGGCGGATGCCGGCCGTGTCGACGAGCACGTAGTTACGACCACCGATCGAGAACGGCGCGTCGACCGGATCGGTCGTCGTGCCGGCGATGTCGTGGACGAGCGAGCGCTCCTCGCCGAGCATGCGGTTCGTCAGCGAGGACTTGCCCGCGTTCGGGCGGCCGACGAACGCGACGCGCAGCGGGCCGATCGCCGCGTTCGCGTCGGTCTCCTCCTCGGCGCCCTCGTCGGCGAGCTCGTCGCCTTCGTCCTCGGGATCGAACAGCGGATCGCGCTCGGCGACGGGCTCCTTCGGGCCGACGGTCGCGATGCAGATTGCCTCGAGCAGCGAGTCGATGCCGCGGCCGTGGGCCGCCGAGATCGCGAACGCGTTGCCGAGGCCGAGCTCGTGGAACTCGTGGACGAGCACGTCGGCCTTCGGGTGATCGATCTTGTTGACCGCGAGGAACAGCGGCTTGCCGGTCGTGCGCAGCTGCTTCGCGAGATCCTGATCGATCGCCGACACGCCGGCGCGGCCGTCGACGACGAGCACGAGCGCGTCGGCCTCGTCGATCGCGCGCAGCGCCTGGCGGTGGATGCCGGCGCCGATGACCTCGGTCGCCGCCTCGGGATCGAGGCCACCGGTGTCGACGAGGCGCAGCGGCTGGCCGAAGTAGTCGGCATCGCCGTAGCGGCGATCGCGCGTCAGGTGCGGCGTGTCGTGGACGAGCGCCGGGCGTCCGCCGACGAGCCGGTTGAACAGCGGCGACTTGCCGACGTTCGGCCGGCCGATGATGGCGACGAGCGGCGTGGTCATGTGCCCTTGTACCCGAGCTTCTCGATGTCGCGCTCGCTGCGGCTCCACTCCTCGAGCACCTTCACGAACAGCGACAGGTGCACCGGCTTGCCGAGCGCCTCGCCGACGGCGGTGCGCGCCGCGATCCCGAGCTCCTTGATCCGCGAGCCGGCGCGACCGACGACGATCGGCTTCTGCGACTCGCGCTCGACGACGATCACCGCACCGATCACGACCTCGCCCTTGCGCTCGGTCCAGGTCTCGATCTGGACCGCGCACGCGTAGGGCAGCTCCTTGCCGAGCTGGTGATAGAGCTGCTCGCGGATGATCTCCTGCGCGATGAACTGCGGCGACCGGTCGGTCACCATCTCCGGCGGGAACAGCGGCGCGCCGGTCGGCAGCTTCATCGCGATCACGCGCTCGAGCACGTCGACGTTGTCGCCGGTCGCCGCCGAGATCGGCACGACCTCGATGCCGGGGTGCGCGTGGTTCCAGGCCTCGATCACGGGCAGGAGATCCGGCTTGCCGGCGCGATCGACCTTGTTCAGCGCGACGATCAGCGGGTGGGCCTTCGACGCGTCGCCGAGCCCGACGGCATCGGCCTCCGTCATCCGCTGCGGCATGCGGCCGCGGCGGTCGGTCGCGTCGACGATCAGAAGCACGACGTCGGCATCGGACGCCGCCGCGATCGCCGCGTCGCGCATGTAGCGGCGCAGCGGGCCGCGGCCGTCCTGGACGCCCGGCGTGTCGACGTAGGCGATCTGCGCCCGCTCCGGCGTCTCGCCGGGCAGCTCGATCGTGTGAACACCGACGATCCGGTCGCGCGTCGTCTGCGGCTTGGCCGACACGGCGACCAGCCGCTTGCCGAGCACGCGATTGAGTAGCGTCGACTTGCCGACGTTCGGCAGGCCGACGATCGCGCAGAAGCCGGACCGAACTTCGTCCATGGGCACCCGCATGTAGCACAAAGTCACAAAACTCGCGCCCTCGCGGCGCTTTCGCTAGCGTCGTGGCATGGCCCGGGTCGCCCTGATTCTCGCGTTCGGCGCGATGCTGGCGGCTGGCCTGCCCTCGCCCGGCCTGTACCTCGCGATCGGCCTCGGGATCGCGGCCATCGGCGCGGGCTACCTCGGGTATTCACGCAAGGCCGCCCCCGGCTACTCGCGGCTGGCGGGCGCCGCCGCGATGATGGTCGGCACGCTCGGCCTGCTACTGGGCTCGGCGCGGGTCGTGATCGTCCTCGCCGCGATCGACCGCATCGATCGCATGCTCGGCTAGAGCAGCATGTAGAGCAGCCAGGCGACGAACGAGCCGGCGACCGCGAGCACGAGCAGCATCAGCCCCAGGCCGCGCGCCAGCTTCAGCTTGTCGACGTTGCCGATGATCTCGCGCAGCTCCATCGCGCGCCGGTCCGCCTCGCCGATCTCGAGATCGATCTGGTCGATCGGCGAGAGCTGGGGGCCGAGCTCCCGCGGCCGATCGACGTAGAGCCGCTCGCCGAGCTCGAACAGCGCGTTGTCGCGCGCGGCCTCGGCCTCGGCTGCTGCCCGCTCGACGACCTTGCGCTTGGCGCCGATCGCCTCGAGCAGCTCGGTCGTGCGCTTCTGGTCCTCCTGCTCCGACCGGTCGAGCTCGCGCCGCTTCTTCTGCAGCTCGTTGCGATTGGCCTCGAGCGCGGCGATCCGCGGGTCGAGTGCGTCGAGCTCGGCCGCGAGCACGGGCTCGTCGCGCTGCACGGCCTTGAGATCGGCCTTGTACGTGACGATGTCGGCGTGGATGCCCGCCTTGTCCATCTTCTCGCCCTTCACCGAGACGAGCAGCGCCTCGGTGTCGGCGATCTTCTTCTTGATCCGCTGCACCTGCTCGCGCAGCTCGGCCGCCTTCTTGCGGACGCCGGCTGCTTCCTTCTCGAGCGGCTCGAGCTTCTTCGCGATCTCGGCGAGCGAGGCGTCGGTCTCCGACGTGTCGATCAGGTAGTTCTTCGACTTGTTCTCGCGATCGCGGCGCACGCGCTCGAGCTCGGCATCCGACGCCGACACCGCGCCCGCGTGGCGGCCGCGCTCGTCCTCGATCGCGGCGAGCGACTCGTGGGCCTTGCCGAGCGCGGGGTGGTCGAACGCGTCGGTGATCACGGCCGTCCGGCCGAGCGTCACGAGGTGGCGGCGCCGCGACGTCTGCCGCAGCCCCTGCTTGCGCTCGAGCTCGGCGATCTCCTTCTTCGCCGAGCGCACGCCGCCGAGCGCGGTGAACACGTAGCGCACGTCGCCGACCACGCCGCGCTTGCGCCGCAGGGCCGCGCTCGGCCGCAGCGTCCCGACGGTCGCCTGGCGACCTCGCGGTGCCGGCGCCTGGATCTCCGTCGCGTCCGGTCGCTTCTCCTCGGTCTTGTCGCCGCGCTCGAACTTCGCGGTCTGCGGATCGATGAACGTGACGTCGCTGCGCGACGGCCGATCGTCCTCGAGCAGATCCTCGACCGGCGTCTCGCGGTCCGGAATCTTCAGCAGCGCCTCCGCCGCATCGCGCACCTTCGTCGCCTGCGAGCCGTCCGCACGCGGGTCGACGCGCGTCTCCGCGATCGTCTGGACCCCGCTGTCGAACTCGCCGACGGGCACCGGCAGGCGGATCGAATCGTCGACGATCACGGCGGGCGTGCGCGCCTCGGACTGGAACGGCTTCTCGGTCGCGAATGGCTGCGCGGGGCCATCGAACCCGGCGCGCGGGAAGCGCGGGCCGCTCGTCGGCGCACGCCCGCTC
>JAEWJO010000515.1 GCA_023386455.1 Pseudomonadota bacterium
CGCCAGTCGTCGCCCGGAAGCAGCGCGACGCGCTACGATGACGGCGCATGCGCGTACGTTGTCTGGTATTCGCTGGTCTTGCGGGGTGCAGCTTCCCGCATGGCACACCCGCGACCGGCGATGCGACCGGCAGCGGCGGTGACAGCGGTCTCGATGCACCGGTCGACTCGACGACGGTCGCGACCGATGCGGCCCCCGATACGACGACGCCGCCGCTCGACACCGACAACGACACGATTCCCGACACCAGCGACAACTGCCCGACGGTGCCGAACACGAACCAGCGCGATCACGACGGCGACCTGCACGGCGACGCGTGCGACAAGTGCCCGCACCTCGCGAGCACCACGGATCCGGACGGCGACGGCGACGGCGTCGGCGACGCCTGCGATCCGCGCCCGGGCACCGGCGGCGATCAGATCGCTCTGTTCGAGGGCTTCTACGACGCGACGTCGATCGCGAACTGGAACGAGGGCGGCAACGGGACCTGGGCGGTCGCGAACGGCGTGCTGACCCAGTCGTCGGCCGCGACGTCGGGCAACAACACGCTGTCGCCGCCGATCACGGTCACGCGCGCGGCGATCACGACGAGCGCGAAGGTGATCGCGAAGGGCATCGGGACGAACGGCTTCAACACGCCGTACGTATCGGTGACCGCGGGCATCGGGCAGAACCAGGAATACTGGTGCTCGGTCGTCGACGAAGGCGTCGGCGGCAACAAGCTCTACGCGACGACGGTCCAGGGGATGAACGTGCAGTTCCCGAACACGAACTGGGCAGGCACGTTCGCGGCGAACACGGTCGTCCAGCTGAAGCTCTCGCTGCTCGGCGGCAACAACGTGTGCAGCGCGGTCGAAGGCGCGACGAGCGCGGGCGTCCAGGGCAACACCGGCAACATCAACGGTGCGGTGCAGGTCGCGACGCGCACGGCGTCGGCGAGCTTCGACTACGTGTTCGTCGTCCAGATCGGCAACTGATCAGTCGTCGACTTCCGTCGGCTTCTTCTCGAAGCGCTTGCGGACGTTGTGATCGAGGATCGCCTTGCGCAGGCGGATGGTCGCGGGCGTCACCTCGACGAGCTCGTCGTCGTTGATGAACTCGAGCGCGTACTCGAGCGTCAGCTGGCGCGGCGGCGCGAGGACGAGCTTCTCGTCGGCAGCCGTCGTGCGGATGTTCGTCAGCTTCTTGACCTTGTTCGGGTTGACGACGAGGTCGTTGTCGCGCGCATGGATGCCGATGATCATGCCGCTGTAGTTCTTGACGCTCGGCCCGATGAACATCTGGCCGCGCTCCTGGAGATAGAACAGGCCGTAGGCGTTCGACACGCCGTCCTCGCTCGAGATGAGGACGCCGTTCTGGCGCGTGCGGATGTCGGTCCCCTGCGGGCCGTACTCGGCGAACTGCGTGTAGAGCACGCCGGTGCCGCGGGTGTCGGTCATGAACTGCGAGCGGTAGCCGATGAGGCCGCGCGCCGGGATGCGGTACTCGAGGCGCGTGCGGCCGGGAGCCGACGGGCGCATCTCGCTCATGATGCCGAGGCGGCGGTTGAGCTCGGCGACGACCGCGCCGACGTAGTTCTCGTCGAGGTCGATCACCGCGTCCTCGTACGGCTCGGTCGTCTTGCCGTTCTCGTCGGTCTTGAGGATGACCTGCGGCTGGCTGACGCACAGCTCGTAGCCCTCGCGGCGCATCGTCTCGATGAGGACGGTCAGGTGCAGCTCGCCGCGGCCGGAGACGCGGAACACGCCGGCGTCGGCGGTGTCCTCGACCTTGAGCGCGACGTTGCTCTTCAGCTCGCGGTGCAGGCGCTCGGCGAGGTTGCGCGACGTGACGTACTTGCCTTCCTTGCCGGCAAACGGGCCGTCGTTGACCCGGAAGTTCATCGTGATCGTCGGCGCGTCGATCTTGAGGAGCGGCAGGATCGTCGGCTCCGCGATCGACGTGATCGTCTCGCCGACGTTGAGCTCCTGCATGCCCGTGAACGCGACGATGTTGCCGGCGGCGGCCTCGGCGAGCTCGAAGCGCTTGAGGCCCTGGAAGCCGAGGACCTTCTGGACGCGGAACTCTTCCTTCTTGCCGTCGCGGTGCGCGAGCAGCACGCGATCGCCGACCTTCGCGCGGCCGGCGCGCATGCGGCCGATTGCCATGTAGCCGAGGTAGTCGTCGTAATCGAGCGTCGCGACCTGCATGAGCAGCGGCGCCTCGGCATCGCCCGAGGCGGGCGGCACCTTCTCGACGATGAGGTCGAGGATCGGGCCGAGGTCCTTCGGCTCGTCGCCGAGCTCGCGGATCGCGTAGCCCTGGCGGCCGGACGCGTAGATGACGGGGAAGTCGAGCTGCTCGTCGGTCGCGCCGAGCGAGACGAACAGCTCGAACACCTGATCCATGACGTCGTGGGGGTCGACGCCCGGGCGATCGATCTTGTTGACGACGACGATCGGCCGGAGGCCCATCTCGAACGCCTTCTGGGTCACGAACCGCGTCTGCGGCATCGCGCCCTCGTAGGCGTCGACGAGCAGGAGCACCGAGTCGACCATGCCGAGCACGCGCTCGACCTCGCCGCCGAAGTCGGCGTGTCCCGGCGTATCGACGATGTTGATCCGCGTGCCCTTCCAGGTCACCGCGGTGCACTTGCTGAGGATCGTGATGCCGCGCTCGCGCTCGAGGTCGTTCGAGTCCATCGCGCGCTCGGCGACGACCTCACCGGTGCGGAACGTGCCGGCCTGCTTGAGGAGGCCGTCGACGAGTGTGGTCTTGCCGTGATCGACGTGCGCGATGATTGCAACGTTACGGATGTTGGTTTGCGACGTCGACATCTCAGGATCCCTTCACGAGCACGCGCTCGCACGCGGCGAGCATTCGGACTTCGGGCGTCAGCTCGGGAGAGCCGAGCAGCGCCGCGAGAATCAGGTCATCAGTACCGGTGATCGTCAGCGCCGGCGAGTCGCTCTGGATCGCGCCGCCGGCCTTCACGAGGTTGCGCACGGGGACGCTCGCAGCGTCGCTGACGGTCGCCTTGTCGCCGACCACCGCGATCCGCGCGAGCGCGACGCCCTGCATGTCGAGCACCGCCGCCTGCGCGGGGTCGTCGACCGGGAACACGCGCGCGACCTTCTCGCCATCCTTGGCGAGCGTCGTGCCGTTCTTGTCGGTCGTGCCGGTCCACTTCGCGGCGCCGTAGGTCGCCACGAGCGGCGGCCCTCCGACGATCAGCTCGGCGCCGCCGATCGTCGCCCGGCACGGCCGGGTCGGCCGCATCTCGGCGATGCTCGCACCGCTGCCATCGCGAACCTGGATCGCCGCCGGCTCCGGCGCCTTCGTCTGACGCGGGGGATCCTGGCAGGCGAGCGCCGGCCAGGTGAGCAGCCCGAGGGCTGGGGACAGACGACGAATGGACACGGCGGGCGGCGGTCTATAACAGGCCGACGGGAGTACGGCAATGGGCTAAACCTTCGCGATCCCTGCGAACCCGTGATACCCCCTCGGGGAATGGCGACGGGCCGCCGACCCCTCTTCTGCATCCCGTTGCTGGCCCTGGCGGCCGCCTGCGGGAAGCCCGGAGCCCACAAGGCGGCCGGGGATGACGCCGGCTCGGGCGCCGCGCTGGACGTCACGGCGCCGGTCACGCTGCCGCCGGCGGCGCTCGGGATGGCCGACCTCGCGGGCTTTCAGTACCGCCAGCGCCCGGGCGGAGCGCCGCTCGAACCTGCGCCTCGACATGTACAACGCCGCGGTGATGGCGACGCACGCGCTCGGCGGCTCGCTCGTCCAGATCAACC
>JAEWJO010000532.1 GCA_023386455.1 Pseudomonadota bacterium
GATCTCGTCCTCGCGCGGCATCCCGCGCGGCGTCTCCGACAGCGTCGCGTAGTAGCGCTTCACCTCGGTGCCGAGCCCGGCGAGCATGTCGAGACGGCCGGCGGCCGACAGCCGCGTCTTCATGTCGGACAGCATGTAGTCGATCAGCTGCTCGGCGGCCTGACGGCGCGAGATCGCGATCTGCTTCGCGTGCTGCGCGCGATCGCGCGCCTCGACGATCCGGTTGATCATCATGGTGCCGCCGACCGCGAATCCCGTCAGCGCGACGAGCGAGATGGTCACCGCGGCGCGGTGCTTCTTGACGAACCGGCCGATCCGCTCGAGCGCGGTGTAGCTGTGCGCGGCGACGAGCTGGCCGGTGAGGAATCGCCGCAGCTCGTCGGCGAGCGCGCCGGCGTTCGGGTAGCGATCGGGCGGACTCTGCGCCATCGCGCGCTCGACGATCGCGACGAGGTCCGGCGGCGCGCGGCGCTCGCGCGCGGCGAGCGGCACGATCTTGCCGAGCGCGGCCGCGGCGATCACGTCGGTCGCCGTGCGCGCGTTGTACGGCGGAACGCCGGTCAGCGTGTGATAGAGCATCGCGCCGAGCGAGAACACGTCGGCGCGCTGATCGACGGGCTCCCCGCGCGCCTGCTCGGGTGCCATGTACGCGGGCGTGCCCATCACCGCGCCGGCGACCGTCAACGTCGCCGCGTCTGACGTGCTCGCCGACTTCTTGACCGCGTCCTTCGGTGCGCGGTTCTGCGAGTCGGGGCCGTCGCGATCGTCGAGGTCCTTCGCGAGACCCCAGTCGATGACGACGGTCTCGCCGAAGTCGCCGACGAGCACGTTGCCGGGCTTGAGGTCGCGATGGATGATCCGCTGGCTGTGCGCGTACGCGATCGCGTCGCATGCGGCCGCGAGGCGCGGGATGATCGCGAGCCGCGTCTCGAGCGTGCGCGCCTCGCCGATCACCCTGTCGAGCGGCCGGCCCGACACGAGCTTCATCGCGAAGAACGGCTCGCCGGTCGGCCAGCGTCCCGCCTCGTAGACCGGGACGATGCCGGGATGCTGGAGGCGCGCGGTGATCAGCGCCTCGCGCTGGAAGCGCGTGATCTGCTCGCCGGCGGGCTCGAGCAGCGACTTGAGCGCGACGCGACGACCGAGCCGGCGATCCTCGGCGGCGACGATCTTGCCCATGCCGCCGCGCGCGATCTCGCGATCGGTGCGGTAGAGCGCGTCGTCGACCTGCGGCAGCGGAGGCAGCGAGCCCGAGGTCGGTGCCGCGATCGTCGCGTCGTAGCTCGATGGCTCGGCGCGCGTGCCCGCCGCGATCTTGTTCGGCGGCGTCGGGACGTCAGAGCTTGGAGCGACCGTCTCTGCGAACGCGTCGGAGCTCGTCGCATTCGGGGCGGGATCTCCGTCCTCGGGTGGCATCCATCGGCCATGATAGCCGCCATGTCGTCGTCACTCCACGTCGTTCGCGCCGGACGTGGGCCCGACGTCCTCATGATTCACGGCAGCGCGGCCGATCACCAGACGTGGTCGATCCAGCTCGCATCGAGCTTGAAGGAGCGCTTCACGCTGATCGCCTACGATCGCCGGACCGACGCGACGACCGTCGAGGAGCACGCCGCCGATGCCGCGACGCTCGTGCAGTCGCGCGCGATCATCGTCGGCTCGAGCTTCGGCGCGGTCGTCGGTCTCGAGCTCGTGCGCACCCGGCCCGACCTGTGCGCCGGTGCGGTGCTCGTCGAGCCACCGATGGCGGCCTCCGACGATCTCGCATCCGTGCCACCGACGTTCCTCGCCGAGCTCGATCGCCGCGTCGCGGAACAGGGCGGTCCCGCCGCCGGCGAGTTCTTCCTCCGCACGGTGCTCGGCGACACCGCGTTCGAGCGGATGCCGCGCGCGTTCCAGGAGCGGTCGGCCGGCAAGTGGGCCGAGATCCGCGCCGACTCCGCCGCGCTGCTCGCGTACCGGCCGCGCTACGCCGACCTCGCCAGGGTGACCGTGCCGGTGCTGCTCGTCGGCGGCGAGCGCTCCGCGCCGTACTTCCGGCCGACGCTCGACGCGCTCGCGGCGGCCCTGCCGGATGCCCGGCGCGCGACGGTCCCGGGCGCCGGGCACATGCTCCACGCCGAGGCACCCCGCAAGTTCGCGGACCTCCTGATCCAGTTCGCCACGGAGCACGGGATCGAGTAAGGTCCGCGACCCTCATGTCCGAAGGCGGCATCCTCTCGCAGCTCGCATCCCTTGGCGGTGACGAGCGTCCGCCGGCAGTCGTCGTCGCGGTCCAGCTCCCCGGCGTCACCGAGCAGGAACATGCCTCGTCGATCGAGGAGCTCGAGCGGCTCGCGAAGACGCTCGGCCTCGACCCGGTCGGCCGCATCATGCAGCGGCGCGGCCGGCTCGCGTCGGGCGTCGTGCTCGGCGAGGGCAAGCTGAAGGAGCTCGCGTCGTGGACCGGCGGCACCGGCGACGTGCCGATGTTCGAGAGCGTGTCCGCGCGGCAGAAGCGGATCGCCGCGGAGCAGGACGAGGAGCTCGACGCCGAGCACGAGGAGGCCGAGGCCGACGAGCCGGACGACGGCGACGCCGAGGCATCCGCGGCCGCCGCGCCGACGAAGAAGGCCAGGGTCGTGATCGTCGATCACGATCTGTCGCCGACGCAGCAGCGCAACCTCGAGAAGGCGACCGGTGTCGACGTCCTCGATCGCACCGCCGTCATCGTCGAGATCTTCCATCGCCACGCGAAGACCCGCGAGGCGCGCCTGCAGGTCGAGATCGCGCGCCTGCGCTACCTCGCGCCGCGCCTGCGCGAGTCCTCCGGCGGCGGCGACCGCGTGCGTGGCGGCGTCGGCGGCAAGGGCGCCGGCGAGACGTCGCTCGAGCTCGATCGGCGCCGCATTCGCGATCGCATCGCGGAGATCAAGCACGAGCTGTCTCGCATCGGCGGTGGCGCGAAGACGCGCCGCGATCGCCGCAGCGAGCTGCCGACCGTCGCGCTCGTCGGCTACACGAACGCGGGCAAGTCGTCGCTCATGCGCGCGCTGACGAGCTCCGACGTCTACGTCGCCGACAAGCTGTTCGCGACGCTCGATACGACGGTCCGCCGTCTCGTCCCGCCGACCGAGCCTCCGATCCTCGTCACCGACACCGTCGGGTTCATCAAGAAGCTGCCGCACGACCTCGTCGCGTCGTTCCGCTCGACGCTCGACGAGGCGAGCGATAGCGACCTGCTGCTCCACGTCATCGACGCGTCCGACGCCGCCCACGCCGACCAGCTCGCGGTGACGCGCGAGGTACTCTCGGAGATCGGCGCCGACACCGTGCCGTCGTGGCTGCTCCTCAACAAGATCGATCGCGTCGACGACGAGACGCGCGACCGCCTGCTCGACCGCTATCCGAACGCGATCACGCTGTCGGCGAAGCGTAAGGCCGATGTCGCCGCGCTGCGCGACCGCCTGATCGAGCACTTCGTCGGCGCGCTCGAGGAGGTCGAGCTCGACGTGCCGTGGTCGCAGCAGCGGCTCGTCCACGTGATGCACGAGCGCACGACCGTGCTCGCCGAGACGCACCACGACGACGGCACGAAGGTTCGCCTGCGCGCCCCGGCCGGCATCGTCGCCGACCTGCGCGCCCAGCTCACGGGTACCGAGCCCTGAGACGCGCCGGCTAAGGTCGGTACTCGTCGGCGCCGCGATCGCAGAGCTGGTACGGGCGCGGCTGGCCGTCGAAGTCGTCGACGTACTCGCCGTTCACCTTGCAGTCGGCATCGGCGTTCGGATCGTCGCGGATGATCGGGTTCGTGACAGGCGTCTGCGCCGTCAGGTGGTAGTTGCCCGCCCCGGCAAACCTCACCGCGGCGGCATCCTTGGCGACGTAGTTGTCGACGATCGAGCAGTCCCCGCTGGTCGCCGCGTTCGCGCCGCCGTTGGCGACGATGATGTTGTGCGCGACGAGGAACGTTCCCGTCCTGGTGCACTTCACGCCGCTCGTCCGGCCGCCGCCGCCGTTCTCGGAGAGGTTGTCGGCGACCGTGTTGAACACGAACCGGCCGCCGGCCATCGCGATCTGCACGCTGCCGTCCTTGAGCGTGGGCGTACCGTTGCCGTCGATGATGTTGTTGCGGACCTCGAGCGTGCCGCCGCTCAGCAGCATGCCCCCCTTGGGATTCCTCGAGAACCGGCTGCGCTCGATCGTCGCCATGCAACCGGTCGTCTTGACGCCGAGCTCGGCGTTCGTCGTCGACGTCACGCGGCGCAGTCTCAGCGTCGCGTTCGTGCACGCGATGCCCGCGGACATCGGCCCCTTGGCGCCGGTGACGGTCAGGCCATCGATCGTGACGTCGCCCGCCGTCACCGCGATCGCGATGCCGTCGTTCGTCGGCGTGAACGTCGCCCCGATGCCGAGCAGCGTCACCGCGTGCGGCTTGTCGAGCACGAGCTTGGGGTCGGCGTCGTAGAGCGCACCCTGTGCCGTCGTCAGCTTGATGATGTTGCGCGTCGTCGTCAGCAGGCCGATCGCCATCGGCAAGCTGCACGGCGCGCCGATATCGCAGGTGCCCGTGCCGCGCGGCGCGACGTACAGCACGTCGCTCGAGGTCGCGCAGGAGCCGCTCGGCAGGCACACGTCCGACGCCGGACAGTCGGTGTCGACGATACAGCCGTGGCACATCCGATCGTCGCCGCAGATCGCGGTGCTGCCCGTGCACGCGTTCGTGTCGACCTCGGGCACGCACTGCTCGCACGCGCCGGAGCTGACCTCGCACACGCCGCGCGCCGGATCGCCGCAGTCCGCATTCGTCTTGCAACCGGGCGGGGCGTCGACCGCGACGAGGTCGGTGCCGCGGCAGTCCTTGTCGTCGGGATTGCGCGCGCAGAACTCGGGGTTGAGCTGCCTGCCGCACGCCGCGACCGCGATGACGAGCGCGACATACTTCATTCGAGCCATCATCGATCTCGAGGATACCTCTAGAAGTGTCCGGTCCAGCTAACAACGAATGAACGCCCGGGGCGCGCGGCGACCTGATCGGGGCTGCTGCCGCCGGCCTGGATCAGCAGCACCGTGCCGCCGATCGTCGCGCCGCCGCCGATCGCCATGAGCGCGATGCCGACGGGCGTCGAGTCCGGGTAGATATACTTGTCATTCGGGCCACCTCGGCTGCCGTAGTAGAGGAACACGCCGCCGGCGGCGATCGTCGCGACACCGGCCGCGAGGAGGATCGCGGGGAACGTCCGCGACGCCCTCTCCTCGGTCCTCACGACGCGCGGCTTGACCGGCACGCCCTGCAAGCGGCCGAGCATCTGCCTCACGAGTGTGTGCCATGCCGCAGGTGTGCAACTTTCACACGCCCGCCGTTCGCCGTTCGGCGAGCGCCCCTTCTCGAACCAGTACAGCGTGAACGTGACGGTGCCGCCCTTCGTCGACTCGGCGCGCGCGTAGACGAGCGTGTCGGTCTTGCCTCGCGCCTCGAACACGCCCTTGGCACAGTCGACGTCATCGAGCACGAAGCAGTTCGCGATCGTGTTCACCGCATCCTGCGTCAGCGCGTCGTCGGAGAACGCGTAGTCGCGCGCCTCGAGGATCGTGCGCAGGTGTCCCGCGAGCTCGCCCGCCTTCACGCCGGAACCGGTGACCGCGACGCCAGTGGTCCGTTCGGCGGCGCTCGCCGGGCCTGCAAGCAGGATCACCAGCGCTACCAGGGCGACACGCATCGTCGCGGCCATCGTAGCGCAGTCCGAGGCGCTACTTGTACTCGTCCGCGCCGATGTCGGGCGCGTTGCCCTGCGGGCGGGCGTCGCCATCGACATCGACGGTGATGTCTGACGGAATCCCCTGATCGATCAGGGTGCTTCCGGAAGCCAACCGATAGTCGAAGGGTGATGCATCGGGGCTGATGAAGCCGAGACCGGCTAGGTCTGTCTGAATCCGAGAACCCTCGAAGGAGCAAATCCCTGCGGTTTGGGCGCCGCCTGCCGTTGACGAGTTGTTGGCGTAATTTTGGGCGATGACGTTGTTTGGTGCTGTGAAGTTGAAATCGCAGGTGACCCCACCACTGTTGGTGCTGCTGGCGCCCATCATGTTCTGGGCGACTGTGTTGAACTCAAAGCGATTACCAGTGAGCTCGCTGTAGATATAGACACCGCCAGTGATTGCCTCATTCGAGTTTCCGTTGCGGAAGATCAGATTGTTCGTGATGTCGAAACGAGCTGCCAAGCCATCGAGCTTGATCGCCCCACGAGAATTCTCCGTGAACAATGATCGCCGAACTGTGAGATCGCAGGAGGACGCAAGGATCCCTCTGCCCTGATTCGCTTGGATACGCGCTTGATGCAGGCTCAGGTTCGAGTTTGTGCATTGAACACCATGGCCCATGGTCGTCCCGTCGCCTCCGGTCACGGTCACCCGCAGTAACAAGAGGCGCGCACCGCCGGTGAGGTTCACCGTCGGACCATCGGGACCATCGTGATTGAGGATCGCGTTCTCGCCCGCGAGGGTTAGGTCTTTGCTTACGGCCAGCGGGCTTGCAACCGTGTACGTCCCCGCGTCCATCCTAACGACGTGGCGAGCAGGACTAGAAAGAGCGATTGCCTGATCTAGATTGCACTTCGCAGTCGCGCCGCAATCGGAGGAACTATTGCCCGTCGGAGAAACGTAGAGCACCGTGGCCGCGTCGGCGCATGTGCCTTCCGGAAGACAAACCTTGCTTCCGCATTGCGCGTCCATCGTACATGGCTCGCAGACGTGGTCTATAGAACAGACGAAACCGACACTTGCGCAGGCCGACGCATCGTCGCTCGTGCACTGAACACACTCTCCTCTTTCGAGATCGCAGGCAGGTGTCTGCGCAGTCGCAGCACATTCGGTGCTCGAGCTGCACGATGCTCGCGCGTCGTTGCGACAATCCTTCCCTGGATTGTCGGCGCAGAAGTTCGGGTTCGGCTTCGTACACGCAAGGCCGGCACCACCAACTAGGACGAGCGTTGCCAGCATGCGGACACGAGGCATTCGGCCATGTCGCCTTGTCGATAATGCGAAGCAGGACAGAAGCAGGCCCATGAATCGGACAATACCTCCAGATCGATGGCCGTGCTGTCCGGTGTTGTCCGGCGAGAGCTAGCGGTACTCGTCCGCGCCGATGTCCGGTAGCGAACGGTTGTCGCCGTCGATATCCAACGTGATGTTGCTTTGAGGGTCGCCGCTGTCGATCGCAGCGCTGTCGTTCGCGATCCGGAAGAAGGTCGAAACGAGGGGCATCGTCGCGTCGGTCGCCTTGAACTTCGGATCGCCCTCCTTGTTCGTTCCTGTCGCGCCGGTACCGCTGTCGAAGAGCGAGTACGTGAACGTGCAGTTCGTCGACGCTTTGTTGCCCGCGACGATCGAGTTCGACACGGCCATCGGGATGGCGCAGTTGAGACCACGGACGGACAAGGTGCCACTACTCGACGAGTTGTTCGCGATCGTGTTGAACCGGAAGAAGTCGTTCTGCCCGGCGGGCATCACGGTGATGCCACCGACGGTCGAGGTGTTGCTCCCGTTGGTCACGAATAGCGAGTTCGTGATGTCGAGTGTCGCGGAGATCAGCGCGCCGCCACCGGTGTTTCCCGAGACCACGCAGCGCGACAGCGTCACCGACCCGCCGGCGATATCGATGCCCTTGGCGGCGTTGTCGAGCACGGCGACGCGCTTCATCGTCAGGTTCACAGGCTGACCCGAGGTGACGAGGACGCCGCTGCCGGTCGGGCCTGCTGCCCCACGGATGATCAGATCGTCGATCGTGACCGTGCTCGTGCCGCGGAGCTCGAGCACCGGGCCGACCGCCGATCGCGTAAGCGTCGTTCCGGCATCCGCCATGATGTGCACTCTGATGCCGTCGAGCAGCACGGCCTCATCGAACGAGCCGGCGAGCTTGATGTACGGCTTGCCCTTGCTCGCAGCCGTCGTGATCTTCTGGCACGGCTGCGCGAACGTGCACGGGTTGGTGTCGTTGCCGCTCGGCGTCGCGTACGCGACGTTCGCGTCGGTGCCGCACGCACCGGTCTCGAACAGGCACACGTTCGAGTCGCACTGATCGTGCGACGTGCAGGCGACGCACTCGTGATTCGAGCACACCGGCTTGTTGTCGGTGCACGCGGCCGTCTGGCCTTCGCTGCAGGCGACGCACACGTGCGCCGACGTATCGCAGACCGGCGCCTTGCTGTCGGTGCACTCGGTGCTGTCGTCGCAGCCCATCGGGCCGCCGTCGGTGCTCGCGCACAGGTTGTCGGGCTGACCCTCGCAGTAGTACGGGTTCGGCTTGCTGCACGCGGTCAGCGCGAGCGCGCTGCCGAGGGCGAGGTGGACGATCGTCTTCATGACCTAGAACCTTCCCGCCCAGCCGACGATCGCCGAGTCCGAGCCGACCGCCGCGACCGGGGCCGAGTGCGCGCCGTTGCGCAGGTAGAGGTAGATGCCGGTGCCGAGCGCGGCGGCGCCGGCGAGGCCGAGGACGACGCCGCCGGTCATCGTGTCCGCGTAGCGAGGCTGCTGCGGGCCCATCGGCGTCGGCGCGGGCGCGGCGAAGGCGGGGAGGAT